>NZ_JBNHEP010000080.1:55452-111415 GCF_050015995.1 Dapis brunnea BLCC-M229
AAAGTTTCCCCTCTTCTCCCCTCTCCTCGTAGGAGAGGGGTTGGGGGAGAGGTCAGCTCTTTAGAGTCACCTAACCCCCCAACCCCCTTCCCTGCAAGGGAAGGGGGAGAGGAAAGATTAGAGGATGAAAAAGTTTCCCCTCTTCTCCCCTCTCCTCGTAGGAGAGGGGTTGGGGGAGAGGTCAATTTACAGGAATTAAAAATCACCGTGGAAGTCGCCCACGAAATCTTAATCCGTCATTGGTCAACTTTACGTTGGTGGTTGGATAACAATAGAAGTCGCCTACAACAGCAACGACAGATGGAGCAGGATGCTAATAAATGGGTGCAACATGGGCGAGTGGATGATTTTTTGCAGCGGGGTGTAGCGTTACAGAATGGAGAGGAACTTTATATTAAGTATGGTGATGAGTTGTCTGAGTTGACTCAGGAGTTTATTGAGGCGGGGATGGCGTTGCGTCAACGGCAGGAAGAGGAGAAGCGACTGCGTAGGCGAAGGACGATATTGGGGTTAGTGAGTGGTTTGGTGGCAGTGTCTGTGTTTGCTGTGGGGGCGGTGTGGCAGTGGCGTCGGGCTGTTGATGAGAAGAATAATGTTGTACTTAAAGAAGAGATTTCAACTTTAGAATATGTGGGAGCTACGAGTTTAGAGCGACAGTTAGATGTTATTGCCTTGGGGAAAAAATTAAAAGCTGGTTGGGTTAGTCTAGAAAATAGGGTACGGGGTATGGTGTTGCTGCAACAGACCTTTGATTTTGAGAAATGGAAAGAATTTAAGACTTTAGAGGGGCATAAAGATGGAATCGATCACGTCATTTTCAGCCCTGATGGCAAGTTTATCGCTTCTGCCAGCCATGACAAAACAGTGCGTCTGTGGCAAGTAGATGGCACTCCTGTTGTTACTTTAGAGGGACATAAAGCTGAGGTATTCCAAGTCAGTTTCAGTCCTGATAGCAAGTTGCTCGCTTCTGCAAGCGCTGACGGTATCGTGCGTGTGTGGCAAACAGATGGCACTCCTGTTACTACTTTAGAGGGGCATAAAGGTTGGTTCAGGCACGTTAGTGTCAGTTTCAGCCCCGATGGCAAGCTACTAGCTTCTGCTGGTGGCGACCACACAGTACGTCTATGGCAAGCTGATGGTACTCCTGTTGCTACTTTAGAGGGGCATAAAGATAGGATTAACCACTTTAGTTTCAGTCCCGATAGCAAGTTGCTCGCTTCTGCAAGCCATGACAAAACAGTGCGTTTATGGCAAGTAGATGGCACTCCTGTTCATACTTTAGAGGGACATAAAGGTGTGGTCAACCATGTCAGTTTCAGCCCCGATGGCAAGTTACTCGCTTCTGGTGGCGGTCAACCCACTAGAAGTTCTGATGGCAGCCGTGATAGCACAGTGCGTGTGTGGCAAGTAGATGGAACTCTTGTTGCTACTTTAGAGGGGCATAAAACTTGGGTCAACCATGTCAGTTTCAGCCCCGATGGTAAGTTACTCGCTTCTGGCGGTTATAACACAGTGCGTCTGTGGAAAATTGATGGCACTCCTGTTGCTACTTTAGATGGGCATATAGACAATTTTAGCCACATCGATTTTAGCCCCGATGGCAGGTTACTCGCTTCTGCTAGCAATGATAGTACGGTGCATGTGTGGCAAATTGATGGCACTCCTGTTGCTACTTTAAAAGGGCATAAAAAATGGGGCGAACACGTCACTTTCAGCCCCGATGGCAAGTTACTTGCTTCTGCTGGTGGCGACCACACAGTACGTCTATGGCAAACTGATGGTACTCCTGTTGCCACCTTCAATCATATCCAAGACATCAGTTTCAGCCCCGATGGCAAATTACTCGCTTCTGCTAACAGGGACGGGACGGTGAATGTGTGGCAAATTGATGGCACTTCTGTTGCTACTTTAAAGGGGCATAAAAAAATGAGCGAACACGTCACTTTCAGCCCTGATAGCAAGTTATTGGCTTCTGCTAGCGGTGACAGCACAGTGCGTGTGTGGCAAGTAGATGGTACTCTTGTTGCTACTTTAGATGGGCATAAAGATACAGTAAACCACGTTAGTTTCAGCCCTGATGGCAAGTTATTGGCTTCTGCTAGTTGGGACAACACAGTGCGTGTGTGGCAAGTAGATGGTACCCCTGTTGCTACTTTAGAGGGGCGTAAAGGTTTCTACCAAGTCAGTTTCAGCCCTGATGGCAAGCTGTTGGCTTTTCCTATTGATAAAAAAGTGCGTGTGTGGCAAGTAGATGGTACTCCTGTTGCTACTTTAGAGGGACATAAAGTTTTGGTCAGCCATGTCAGTTTCAGCCCCGATAGCAAGTTACTAGCTTCTGCTGGCAGTGACAACACAGTGCGTCTATGGCAAACAGATGGCACTGCTGTTGCTACTTTAGAAGGACATCAAGATTCGGTCAACCACATTAGTTTCAGCTCAGATGGCAAGTTACTGGCTTCTGCTAGCAGTGACGGCACGGTGCGTTTATGGCAAACAGATGGCACTGCTGTTGTTACTTTAGAAGGGCACAAAGATTCGGTCAACCACATTAGTTTCAGCTCAGATGGCAAGTTACTGGCTTCTGCTAGCAGTGACGGCACGGTGCGTTTATGGCAAACAGATGGCACTGCTGTTGCTACTTTAGAAGGGCATAAAGATTGGGTAAGGCACCTCAGTTTCAGCCCTGATGGTAAGTTACTGGCTGCTGTTAGCCGTGACGGCACCGTGCGCCTATGGAATTTCGACCTCGACTCCCTCCTCAAACAAGGCTGCGACTGGGTGGGCGATCATGTGAGGAATAATCCCAATGTCAGCGAAGAAGATAAACGTTTGTGTGAGGGAATTTAATAGAAGTCAGAAGTTTGAAGTCAGAAGTCAGAAGTTAGAAACCAAACAAAAAAATTGTAGGGGCGGGTTTAGCCGAAAGTTGTGTCAATTAGTCGTTGAGTAATGTAAACCCGCCCCCCACCATTGATTTAATGAACGAAAATGGGGGCGGGTTCATCTGAAGTTAGAAGTTAGAAACCAAACAAAAAAATTGTAGGGGCGGGTTCAACCGAAAATTGTGTCAATTAGTCGTTGAGTAATGTAAACCCGCCCCCCACCATTGATTTAATTAATGAAAATCGGGGCGGGTTTAGCCGATCTAATTGTTGGCATTGTTAATTTAACGCGGAACCCGCCCCTACAGTTGCGATATGTCAGTAGTAAAATTGAGCGATCGCTCCCCAATTGACAAAATTCAAAATCTGTGTTAAAAAATCATCAACCAAAACCTCACACTCAAAACAAATGGAACCACAAACCATAAACCTACCAGAACCCCTAGCAAGTGCATTATTATCCTATATGCGCGATCGCCAAGACTCCCCCACTCCCAATATAGTTATACAAGCAGCAGTAGAAGAATTTCTAACTCAACGTGGTTATTTATCCCCACCAAAAAAACATCTGCAAATAACGCCAGCATCAAGAGGCAGTGGCTAGATGAAGTCAGAAGTCAGAAGTCAGAAGTTAGAAGTTAGAAGTAAAATTATTGCTGTGACTGTATTTGAGAGGAACAAGAATTTCCTAATAGTAAACTTTGTAGGTTGGGTTGACGTTAAGGAAACCCAACAAAATACGAGTATGCTGTTGGGTGTTGGGTTGCGCTGTCGCTTAACCCAACCTACGGTATTTTTTCTAAAATTGAGCGATCGCCATAGGAAGTCAGAAGTCAGAAGTTAGAAGTCAGAAGTAATGTTATGTCCAGTTGTAATTACTTTTGTCATCAGAAATGGCAGTGGGAGCATCTTGCTCCCATACTAGGCATTCCTTGTTCGTATTTTTGAGCTATTCAGAATATAGTTTTCGCAATTCATCCATTGAAGAAACCTGGGGAATTTGAGCAATAATTCTCTCTAATAATTTCACATCATTAATTGCTGAAATTTCGGATAATATCTCCATATATTCATCAGCAAACTTGAATTTTAATCCCATTTCAACTGCTAATAATAACGCCTGTTTAATTTGAACGTCTTTTTCTGCTGCTATTTCATCTCCTGTTTTAATCACATTCCCATCAGCATCGCACCAACGCAACCAAGTACCATTAATATTTTCAAACCTACCATTCCACAGAGTTAATCCCAAATTAACATTGGTAAACCAAGCATCATTTTTAGGAATATAAGAATTAAATTGCAGTTGAAATACTTGCAGTACAGTTTCACTTAGTTTTTGTAATGGATCGTAGACAACATAATAAGGAATTCTTAACTGAGCATAGTCTGTTAATTTAGTTCCTAATTCATTGCCCGGAGTCGGAGAAACAATTTCAATTACCACATCTGGTGGTTTGCCAAATTCCCAGAATAAATAAGAACGAACATTACGTTCCCACCATTCTTTTTCACCAATAATATTCAAACTTAAAAACACATCAGGTACAATTCCTGAGTCTCGGATATGAGAAAATAAACCCACATTAGCAGCAACAATAAAAGGAACATTTATTGGTATTTCAGCACCACTATAAAATACAGTTGTGAGTAAACGTTGTTGTTTTTCATTAATAAAACTATCCAAGGGAGCGTCATCCTCCAGAATCATGTGACTGGTATCTGGATATTCATGGGGCAGAATAGTCAATTTTTCTGACATAATTACCTCCAGATTGATTTAGTAATTGTTTAATATCAGGACTTATGCAAAATATTCTCCTACACTAACTTTAGTATCAGCTCAGTTGTAACCTAACCTAAAGGTAGAGTTAGCTGCGTAAGTTTTGAATATATTATATAGCAATCGTAAGCATTGAGTTATTGTAAACTTTGTAGGTTGGGTTGACGTTTAGGAAACCCAACAAAAGTTGACGTTTAAGAAACCCAACAAAATAGGAGTATGCTGTTGGGTGTTGGGTTGCGCTGTCGCTTTTCATGTCGGCGACAGCCGAAACCCAACCTACGTATTACAGCAAATTTCGGAGAAATGATATACAGGGTCAATGATAAAAATATTGTAGTGCGGGCATCTTGCCCGCGATGGATGTACCTCATAACAAGGGAAAGCGCTGTATAACTAACGTTCCTGCAACCAACTCAACAAATCTTCCAAACTATTGAAGTCTAAAAAATCTTCCCCTAAATTATCTAAATCTTCAACAGATAAATTCTCAATTTGACTAATTATTGCCTCTGGAATTTCTCCAAAACGCTTTTTAATTAGACGCATTATTAACCGTAATTCCCCTTTTTTTTCCGCATAACTTATCCGTCCTATTTCATCTTGGAGCATCATTCCTCGACGGTCAAGCATATCTAACTCTTCCGCTGTCATGTTAATTTGATTAGCAATATTTAAAGCCTTTTTTATTTCCGAAACTTCTCCTAAATTCTCCGGTATCTCATCTAAACGGCTAGCATCTTTCAAAAAATAAATCCACTTATCACTCAAACTATCTAACTCAGACAAACTTTTCTTAAACTTGGGTAATTCTACAAAAATTAATCGCCATTCTTTATCCAAACATTCAAAGTTTTTATCTTCTTCTTTAAACACAAACTTATTCACCACATTCTCAGTCTCTTTAAACAAAATAAAATCCGTAATTGTGACAGCGATCGCCGGATTTAGTCGAGGGTAATTTTCTCCTTTTTCTAACTGATTAGCATAAGCTTTAGCTAAATTGTAAGCTACCCGTTTGTTAAAAGCAGCCATCCATGCTACTTGCATTTCAATCATCACAAGAGAACCATCAACTAAAACAGCTTTGACATCCAAATAAGTATCTTTTAATGAGATTACTTGACCAGGATTAAAAGGATTAACGATTGTCAAAGACTGAATAATTTTTTCTCCTCCATAAATAATCGCATTGAGAAAACTGATTAAGATGTCTTGACTTTGTGCCGAACCGAAGATTTTTTTAAAAGCATAATCTATCTTGGGACTAACAAATTTCATAGTATTTTTTCTCCTTTTTAAGCCAGGAATTATAGTAAATATTTTAGCAACTCTACTTACAAGAGATGTAGGTTGGGTTAAGCGACAGCGTAACCCAACAACTATAAATTTGTGTTGGGTTTCCTTAAGGTCAACCCAACCTACGCCTTTTTTCTGAACCGAAGATTTTTTTAAAAGCATAATCTATCTTAGGACTAACAAATTTCATAGTATTTTTTCTCCTTTTCAAGCCAGAAATTCTAGTAAATATTCTAGCAACGATACTGAACTTTTTTTATAGATATAAATGAATTTTTTCTCAAGATTGGGAATAATTTAATTAGCAATTCCAGCTTTTTTAAACACTTGTTCAGCAGTTAACTCTAATCCTGCAAATAAAGAATCTATCAGTAGAGTATCTCCCATATAAGTTTGTGGCGGTGCATCTGGATAAAAAACTGTAATACTTCTAGCTTTACTATCAATAACCCACACTCTTAATACACCCGCATCTAAATAATCTTTAGCTTTAGCATTAAGTTGACCATAAGTTTGACCGGGAGAAATAATTTCTATTACTAAATCTGGCGGTACGGAACAAGCAACATCTTCTTCCCAATCTTCAGGAAAACGTTCGGCAGCAAGATATAATAATTCTGGAACAGGCATCCAATCTTTTCCTTTTCTGATTAATTTAACTGCCAATTCTGGATATACTTCTCCCTTTTCTTGACACCATTCATCAATTAAATAAAGTAAAGCACGAGTCAGTTTAGAATGAAATTTTTTGGGCGACATTTTTGCTACTGCTATTCCATTAATAAATTCATAAATAATATCTCCCTCTCCTGGTGGAAGTTCGAGAAATTCTTGTAATGTGAGTTGATTTTTTACCTGTACCATTTTTACCTCTAATACGAAATTTAAGAAAGCTCGTTACAGTATTTTTTATCCCAATTAATAATTAACAATTATAGCAATTTTTATCAGTCGTGAGGTACAAAAATATAGTAGGTGTAGGGTGCGTTAGACAGTCATAATTTAAGATGTGAAAAGGATTTAATAATCTAATGATAAATAATTTTTTGTTTGTAGTTGGGCTTTAGCCCATTAGACATCTCTAGAAAAGAGAGCATAGGCAATAGGAGAAAATAACTAATAACTTCTGTACGATAATTGATTTTATTTTTTATTGTTGGAGATGTCTATTAAATATCCATACTTAGGGCTAAAGCCCAACTACTAGCTCTAATTATAACTATTTAACCGGACATGATATAATGCACGATTTTAGTTGTTTAGTGTTGGGTTTCGGAGTTCCTCAACCCAACCTACCCTTGGCTTCCCTCTAAATATGAATAACTTTTTCCAGAGATATCGACATTAAATATAGAGACGCTCAAACCCTAATATTCTATGAAACTAAAATTATGGACAAAGATGCAAAAGTCAAACAACTTTTAACCGAAATCAAAAACCAAAGGGGAGACCAAAGAAACCAAACTATTAACAATTTACTAAATATTACTCCCAGGTTGCCAGGAATTCGTAAAGACAAACATTCAGATTATTTACAGGCAGTTAATAACACTTTATTCTCTGTCAAACAAAATATTGATAGGTTTCTCCAGGAATACAAAAAAAGATGGAGAATTGATATTAGTCAAAATTCACCCCTATTGGTGCGACAGCGTTATGTAATGTGGATAAATGGATATTTAAAGTATGACATTTTTGACTTATACAGCAAAACAAATCAAGAAATTAGTCTCAATACTCTAGTGGGTGGAGAGCAAAAAGAAGATTGGATAGACTTATTAGCTAATGAAGGATTTAATCTTTCTACATCAGATGGTTTTGAAACTTATATTACCCATCTACAAAATCATAAAACTCAAAGAAAAGGTTTAATTGTAGAACTTTATATTGAGAACGATCCAGAAGGAAAATTACAGGAAATTCATCCCAAAGGATATCCAGAATGTAACGCTCAAACAATCATGCAGTATTTTTATTTGAGCAATCCAGGTGACAAAATAACAGTAAAAGAAGACTGGATTATTGTTGATAAGCCAAAGGCAAAATACATTAGAAAAAGCAAAAAAATCATCAATCTCTCTGAACCAGAGAAGAAAAAGAATTGGACAATTTTTGCTAAAGAGCATGACATAAAATATCAAACCATCAAATCCTGTTGGAACAGACATAGAGAGAGTTTATTTGAGGAAATCAATCAGGATATTGAGCAGAATTTCGACAAGTATATCAAACTATTTGCACAACAAATAAAAGAAATATTAGGAGAAAATGACAATGATGAATAGAACAGAATTACAACCAGTTTTTGTAACTTTAGATGCTGAAACACATCAACAAGCTGCCAGTATAGCAGCCGAACAATCTAACCCAGAAATTGGTAAACAAACTTATTTGAATATTCTGGCGGTTAAGGCTGTTAATAATTTATTGAAATGGTTAGATTTTTCTACAGATTTACAACAGGTTAAAAGTTTAAATCCAATTCTGAGCGGAGTTTTGAATGCCACAGACTTAGTAGTAGAAAACAAGAGATTATTTTGCATTCCAATTTTGCCTGAAAAAACAGAATTTTCTGTACCTCCCGATGTACCAGAAAACATTATTGGTTTTGTAGCGGTACAGTTCGAGCAAGTTTTGGATAAAGCCAAAGTCTTAGGATATTTCCCTGTAACAAACGTCGATAATTTACCAGAAACTATTCTTCTGGAAAAACTACACCCTCTGGATAATTTGTTTTCTGTTTTAGAAGAATTAAAATTGCAAAATGAGTCAGAAGTATTAGAAGTCAATGTCTTGGAATTGCTTAAACAAGGAATTGATGAACTAGCCGAACAAATTGGTTGGCTATTACTGAACAAACAAACAGATTCAGCTTATGCCAGGAAAGCACCTACAGAAGAATTAGAAATTCCTACAGATAAAATTTTATCCAAACAACTCAAAATTGCCGGACAATATTTTACTTTGCAGGTCTTTAGTCTGGTGAAAAAGGATGAAATTATCTGGCGATTTGAACTGCAAAATATAGCTGTGGGAGGTTTAATTCCGGCAGGCTTTAAGTTGCGATTACTGACAGAAAATGCAGAAAGTTTTGAAAAGAATGAAGCTGTATCTACTCATGCTGTAGAAAATCTTTATGTAGATGTAATTTTAGAACCAGGGGAAGGTTTAATCTGGGAAATTGAGCCGATTCCTGATCATTTTAGTCGAGAAATTTTGCGGTTTTAATTTGACACCTTGATAGGATAAAAATCAAATTATTGTAGGGACGTTCCGTGGAACGTCCCTATTATTTTGAAGAAAATTCCATCAACTTTACAGCAAAATTTTAGTGCATTAATGTAGTGGACCGACACACCTTAAATGGTGCATTAGAAAATGGGGGGATGGGGTGATTACGAAAAAAGCTAATGATGAATAGTGAAATTTCTCTTCTATTGCGACCTACGCAATAGTCAATACATTTTATGAAGCACCCAGCCAGAGGAGATGAATAGTCAAATTTCTCTTCTATTGCGACCTACGCAATAGTCAACACATTTTATGAAGCACCCAGCCAGAGGAGATGAATAGTCAAATTTCTCTTCTATTGCGACCTACGCAATAGTCAATACATTTTATGAAGCACCCAGCCAGAGGAGATGAATAGTCAAATTTCTCTTCTATTGCGACCTACGCAATAGTCAACACATTTTATGAAGCACCCAGCCAGAGGAAATGAATAGTAAAAATGGTATTGGGATACAGCAGGTTATTTACACATTAAAATGGATCGGGGTTCTCAATATATTTTTGATTACCAACAGATTTAATAGTGTCCCTAAGAAAGTCACTAAATAGGTAAGCATTCAGTTATGAGCATTCAGCATTCAGTAATTAGTAATGAATAATTACTTCTAAAGTTAGAGCAGGGGACTTTAGCATTAAGTTTTTACTCTTTCTCAATTTCAAAGGTTGCTTTTACCTTCTACAAAATTAATAGCTGATAGCTAATAACTGACGGCTGTTTGCGTAGCATTAAATAGTTATGATATATTTTGATTAAATTTATAGTTCGTTAACTGCTCCTTGAGGAATATTTTCTGATAAAACTTGCACAATATTTTTAGCAGCTTCAAAAGCAATATCGTGGCGAATTTCATCAACAGCAGAACCTAGATGAGGAGTAAAAAAAGTCTTATTTTTCTCTGTTATTAATGCCTCACAAATTTCTTGAGGACGATGATAAATTGCCCAATCTTCCATCTCAAATACATCAGCAGCATATCCAGCTAAATGTCCAGATTGAATTGCCGAGGCGATCGCTTTCTCATCTACAACTGACCCCCGACATGGATTAATTAGGAAACTTTTTGGTTTCATTTTGGCTAAGGTATCTTGATTAATCAGATGATAGGTATTAGGAATTAAAGGTACCATTAACACTACATAATCACTACTTTTTAAGAGTTCTTCTAAAGAAACTCTAGAGATTTTCCAGGCAGTTTCTTGTTGTACAGATAAGGGAATAGGGTCGCTGTAAAGTAAATTCATTTCAAAACCTACTAATCTTTGAGCCAAAGCTTTTCCTAATTTTCCCATCCCTACAATTCCCAGAGTTTTATGCAATAATCCGGTACTATAAAGTTGTGGTTTCCATCCTTGAAAATTACCATCACGAATTAGGCGATCGCCTTCTAATATTCGACGACCTAATCCAATTAGTAAACCAATAGTTAATTCTGCTGTGGGTGCTGCTAATAAATCGGGAACAATTGTGAACCAAATACCTCGTTTTGTACAAGCATCTATATCAAAATTATCATACCCTCTTAAAGCTCCTGCAATAACTTTTAATTGGGGACAAGCATCTAAGAAACTAGATTCAATATAGTCAGGCATAAATACCATTAAACCTTCAGATTCTTTGGTTCGATTGATAATTTCTTCACGAGATAATGTTTCTTGAGTTTGATTGAGAATAACTTCACAAGTTTGACTTAAATAATCAATAACTTGAGTATGAATCCAATGGGTAATAACAACTTTAGGTTTTTTATTCATAATGAGGAAGAAGGAAGAGGGAAGAAGGAAAAAGGAAGAAGGAAAGAAGAAAGGAAGACAAAAGAAAGGAAGACAGAAGAAAGTTAATTTTTAATAATCAGGGCTTATCTAAACTGTTATGTGTAGGGGCGAATGCCATTCGCCCATACAAGATATAGTGGTTATGCGTAAGTTCTGATAATATTACCTTTATCTGTCAACGTTTTTAGATTTGATCGGTAAGCCCTAATTAATTTTAGATAGTTATATCTATACGTTTTTCCCTTTTTTTCAATATTTACTCCTTCTTCCTTCTTCCCTCTTCTTTCTTCCTTAATTAAATTTTTGACGTAAATAATTACTTAAACTATCAACTAAAGTAACCATTATTAACACAACCAATAAAAGTGCTGAAACTTCCTCATATTTGAGTAAACGTAAGGCTCCAAGAATTTCAAATCCAATGCCACCAGCTCCAACAGCTCCTAATACCATTGAGGCTCGAAAATTGTATTCCCAACGGTAAAAAGTCACGTCAGCAATTTGAGGAAAAATTTGAGGAAAAATGCTATGAAAAATAATTTGTAAATGATTAGCACCCGCAGATTTTGCAGCTTCAATAGGAGCATTATCTGTATGTTCTATAGCCTCAGCAAAGAATTTTCCTACCATGCCAATTGAATGAAATCCTAATGCTAATACCCCAGGAAGTGTGCCAAATCCAACTGCTGCTACAAAAAGAATTCCTACAATTAATTCGGGAATTGCCCTAGTTATATTCAGAATCATTCTTGATAGGAAATAAACAACAGGATGAGGTGTCGTATTACGAGCAGCTCCTAAAGAAAGGGGAAGAGAAATAGCTACAGCCATACCTGTACCAGCAATACTCATAGCAATAGTATCAATTAAAGGTTTAATCCAGTATAGAGCGCGACTAAAATCTGGCGGAAACATTTCCCAAACCATCTCAATTAAATCGGGAATTCCCTCAGATAATCGTTGTCCATCCAATAATCCCACACTCCCAAAGCTGACTAAAATAATGGCTAATAAGGTCAATGTTTTAGTCAAAGAAATATACCAACTTCTTTGTTGTTGACGGAGCAAACTATCAAATTTATTGGGAGTAACCATTATTTCAGTTATCAGTTATCAGTTATCAGTTATCAGTTAAGATAATTTTTAAGTAGGTAGGCGCGAATAAACCTCACTATGTAACGAAATGTTTATGCAGTCCAAACCTTTGAGATTGCTTCCTTCCACTCCGTTCCAGTCGCAATGACGTACTTGTAAATTTTCCCACCTACCTACTTAGAAGAAAATTGACTAATTTTTTGTAAGCATTCAGTTATTAGCAGTCAGCTCTCAGCTTTTTAACATTGTTCATAAATGAAGCAAGCTTTTCGTTTGACTTCTACTACATTTTCAACCACAGAATTGAAACACAATAATGACTAATTTAAGTTGTTAACTTACACAATTGTGTAACGATAATTTTTAGATATGTTTCAGAAGTTAATATAGCAATCCTAAACGATTTGTGAGAATTTTTATAATAGTTAAGACTGATGAAAAATCTTGAAAATTATGAATCCTGACTCCTGTAGGGGCGTTAACGATAGTTATGCGTAAGCTAACGGCCGTTTTGCTCCGCAACATGAAACGCCCCTACCACAAAAATATTACAATTGAAATAAGATTGCTATAGCTAATAGCTGAATACTTCCGTTTAGTCTATTATTTACTCAATTTAGCAAAATCAAGATCGAGTAGTTTTCCTAAGTCTCTCACCACATCATAATCTTTATCTGTAATTAATTGAAATCCATCTGCTTTAAATGGTTTTAGTATCGCTTCATCTTCTAATTCTAAAAATGCCTGTTTAATTTGTGTTTTAAGTTCAGGTTTTAAATCAGAACGCATTGTCCAAGGATATTGAGGGAAAGGTTGAGATTCAGCAATAACAATTACCTTATTTTTATCAATTGTTCCCTTCTCAATTAAAGCATTAAAAATTGGTTTACTCAAACCTCCTGCTTGTGCATTTCCATTGGCAACAGCAACAGCAACCGCATCATGGGCACCCGCAAAAACTTCTTGATAATTTTCCCCAGGTTTTAATCCTTTTTCCATTAACATTGACTTGGGAATTAGGTGACTAGAAGTAGAAGCTTGATCCCCATAAGCCATGACTTTTCCTTCTATTTTTTGATATGAATCAATTCCTGATTCTGCATTACCAATAACTACGGCTTTATAGGTAGTTTTTCCATCTTTTTCTAAAGCAGCAAAGGGTTCAATATCACTTTTAGTTTTCGCTAAAACGTAAGATAACGGACCAAAATAGGCTAAATCTAAACGTCCTTTACTAGCTACTTCAATCATAGAAGAATAATCGGTACTGACAAATAATTCAATATCTTTATTTAGTTGATTTTCTAAATAAGTCTCAAGTCCTTTATTATTTTGAATTACAGTATTTGCAGATTCATCTGGTAATAAAGCAACAATTAATTTTTCAGGGTTGGCTTTTGTATCTGCTTGTGTAGATTGATTTTCTGTATTTGATGTTTGAGTATTAGAATTACTACAACTGACTAAACCTAACCAAGCTAAAAAAAGCACTGTCAAAAAATTTTTTTTGAGGATTAAACTGAACATAATCTTTCTTTCTTAAACAATTAACGAAATAATTATAAGTATTATCTATAAAAAGTCAATCCCCTTTTTTTTAATGTGTTGTAGATAACATTTATGCAGTCTTATAGTTCATAAAAATATAGTCAAATATGACATATCCTCTTGCATTGCAGGTGTTATCCTAACTGGGTGAACTACAGTCAAAAGTAAGATTTCATAAGCTCAAAACTTTGACCATTTCACGGAAGTCAAAAGTCAAAAGTCAAAAGTCATGCATTAAGATTTTATCGGCTCAAAACTTTAACTATACAGTAATTTCAGGAAATTATTTCACATTTAAAGTTTGAAACTATTTGTGACATCTTTAAAGTGAATTGTTATTACTTAACGATAGTGTTTGATAAATTTCTTCAAGTTGGTGGTTTTTTATCTCTGAAGGACTACCATCAAAGAGAATTGTCCCTTTACCTAATCCAATAATACGGTCGGCATATTCTAAAGCTAAATCAACTTGATGTAAACTAACTAAAGCTCCAATTCCATCTTCTTGACAAATCTTTCGTAAATTGGATAAAACTTGATGAGAACTGGTAGGGTCTAAACTAGCGATGGGTTCATCAGCTAAGAGAAATTTAGGTTGTTGGGCTAAAGCACGAGCAATTCCTACTCGTTGTTGTTGTCCTCCACTTAAAGCTTTAACGGGTGTTAAAGCTTTGTCTAATAAACCTAATCTTTCTAGACAGTTTAAGGCAATATATTGATCTTTTTTAGGAAGAGGAAATAAACTTCTCAGAGTAGAATGATAAGCTAAACGACCTACTAGAACATTTTTTAGAGCAGTTTGTCGAGGAATTAATTGATGTTGTTGAAAAATCATTCCTGTTCTTTGACGATGTTTTTGTAATATTTTGGAGCGATCTAAATTAGCTAATCCTTCAGCAATGACTTGTCCACTGGTAGGGTAAGTAAGAAAGTTTATACAGCGTAAGAGAGTAGATTTTCCAGCTCCAGAAGACCCTAAAATTACCGTAAATTCCCCTTGAATAAATTCAACAGAAATGTTATGTAAAGCTATTGTTCCATCTGGATAAGTCACTGCTAAATTATTCAGAGAAATCATAATGCTTAATTAGTTAAATGATTAATTAATTTTTCCTAGAGTTTACTTTTAATATCAATGTTTGGTCAAGTATATTTTGTGAAATTATTATTTAAATATCCGCAAGTATATATATAGCAATCTTATTTTATTCGTCTCAAAAATCTTACTGCTTTTTAGGGAACAGGGAACAGGGAACAGGGAACAAGAAACAGGTAAGAGTTTCAGTTTTTTTATTTAGTTTTTGATTACCCGCAACCTATGCGCGGATTGCTATATAGGGCGTAGCCCTAGGTAATAGGCAATAGGGAATAGGGAATAGTAAACTGTCAAAGAGTTTCAAGATATATAAATGTCCTAACCTTAATGCGTAGTAGTCAACCACAATGATTTTGACAAGTTGCCTTTCTGAAAATACTTAGATGTTAGAATCTAATTACCTATCATAATTTTTATGGCAGACTAGTAGCGCTATATTTAAAAAGTTTAGGCAAGCTAGAATTTTTTAAAATTGATATGAACGAAGTTAAAATTCAAAGGGAATATGATCGACTTGCTAATACTTACGATTTACGCTGGCGGAGTTATATTATTAATACTCTTACTTTTCTCTACAATTGGGAGAAAATTCAGCCACAAGCAAGAATTCTAGATGTTGCTTGTGGAACAGGGGAATTTGAAAGACTCTTGCTCGAAAAAAATCCGACACAGAAAATTGTAGGAATTGATATATCTGAAAAAATGTTAGATTTAGCTAGGCAAAAATTTGATACTTTTTCTAATGTCGAGTTTAAACAAGCTTCAGTTCATTCACTACCCTTTGAAAGTCATTATTTTGATGTAGTTGTATGTGGTAATTCTTTTCATTTTTTTGACAAACCTCAATTAGCATTAGAAGAAATGAAACGGGTAGTAAAACATAATGGAAAAGTGATAATTCTTGACTGGAACAAAGATTATTTTTTTTGTAGAATTTGCGACTGGTTATTACAAATTTTCGATCCTGCTTATCAACAATGTTATACCCAAGCTGAATTACATCAGTTCTTGGTATCTGCCAACTTTAAACTACATGGTGCAACTAAATTTCGTTTCGGAGTTATTTGGGGAATGATGGTTGTAAAAGCTGTACCAAAAATACCCTGTTAAATACTGATGATTAATACTAATTACGTTGGTGGTGCCAATAGTATGGGAAGTGTGGGAGGTGTGGGGAACTTGGGGAGATGGCGGCATTTTTCTACTTTATTTCTCCTATTTTATTTCTCAATCTCCTGACTACTGACTCCTTTGCCAAAAAACCTCACCTTTGCGGAGATACACTTAGGGCTTTTATAGCAGTTTTCACTTAAGTAGACCACAGTAGAAATCTTCCATGGAACATCCCTACAGAAGTAGTAATTCGCTACACCGACGCCTTAAAATTTACCGGAGGCGACTATGAATTTGTCTTTCCTATGGTTGTCGGACCTCGTTATAATCCTGGAAATTCTAATTTAGGAAGCTTCCCAGAAAAATCAATTCATTTAGCAAGTTTACCTGGAACAAGCTCCATTCCTAACTTACTTTCTCAAACTTTAGAAACTCCACCAAAAGAACGCTCAGACAATGATATAAATGTCACAATTGAAATTGACGCTGGAGTACCAATTTCTAATATTATTTCTCCCTCACATCAAATCCAAACACAAACAATTTCTGCTGAAGGATTACCATCTATTACTCAGATACAACTCAACCAAGCTGATACTATCCCCAATAAAGATTTAGTTCTCCGTTACCAAGTAGCTGGCAAAGAAACCCAATCCACAGTTGTCTCCCAAGCCGACAATAAAGGCGGGCATTTTGCAGTTTATTTAATTCCAGCCCTGGAATATCAAGCCAAAGAAATTGTCCCGAAAGATGTAGTCTTCTTGATGGATACATCCGGTTCCCAAAGCGGTGCCCCCTCGAACAATCAAAAGTATTAATGCGCCGTTTTCTTCAGGGATTAAATCCTGACGATACCTTTACTATTATTGACTTTGCAAATAGTAGTCGAACATTATCAAGCAAACCTCTAGCTAATACTCCAGCTAACCGGAAAAAAGCCATAAATTATGTTAACAAATTGGCAGTTAATGGAGGTACAGAATTATTAAATGGTATTGATACTGTCCTGAATTTTCCCCCTGCAAAAAATGGTCGGTTGCGCAGTATTGTCTTATTAACAGATGGCTTAATAGGTAATGAAAATCAAATCATTTCTCGAATACAAAAACAACTGCAACCAGGCAACCGTCTTTATAGTTTTGGTGTCGGTAGTTCCGTCAACCGTTATTTATTGAACCGACTCGCAGAAGTAGGTCAGGGTACAGTTCATGTAGTCCGTCACGATGAGTCTGTCAATGCAGTAACAGAAAAGTTTTTCAATGAAATAAATAACCCAGTGCTGACAAATATTGAGGTGAAATGGCAAGGTTTGGGAGAAACGCCAGAAATTTTCCCCCTTAAACCCGCTGACTTGTTTGCTCAAGAACCCTTAGTTTTGTACGGACGCAAACAAGACCGACTCAACGGAAATTTACAAATAACCGCAGTTGCTGCTGGTGGTAAACGTTATCAAAAAACCTTTCCCTTGCGCTTCGACTCCAATAGTGGCAATGAAGCGATCGCTCAACTTTGGGGACGAGCAAAAATTAAACAGTTAATGTTGTCAACGACTAATGGGGAGACACCAGAAACAATAAATGCTATAACAAATTTTGCTTTAGGTTATCAGTTGATGTCGAAATATACTGCATTTGTGGCGGTGAGTGATGACCAACGAGTTGACCCCAATAACCCCAGTCGTCAAGCGGAAGTGAAAAAACAGACTCCTGATGGGATGATGGGTATTCCAGAACCTAGTTTTGTTTGGGCGATATTATTATTTGGTTTGTATTTGGGTTGGAAACACTGGGTGCAGTGGCAAAAGATGAAAGTTAATGTTGATATATAACTCATTTGAGATCTATTTAA
Organism: Dapis brunnea BLCC-M229; assembly: GCF_050015995.1. NCBI lineage: Bacteria > Bacillati > Cyanobacteriota > Cyanophyceae > Oscillatoriales > Microcoleaceae > Dapis > Dapis brunnea. The sequence goes on from NZ_JBNHEP010000080.1 coordinate 73,181, forward strand.
AAAGAGAGGGGGGAGATGGAGAGATGGGGTGTATTGGAGTATTTTTCAATATTTTTCTCGTATTGCCTAATTCCCACTCTGGACTCCGTGCCTCAAAAATTTAATCCCGGGGGGAGAGAGATACCTTCAGGGGTTCTATAACTAGAGTTTGCTGAAAAAGTCTTATGGTTGAAGGTAGAATTTAGAAGTCTGAATTTAGAGGAGTTAGGAGGCAGAAATATCCCTCGATTTTTTTATCCTTATCTACTCCTCAGAAGTCATCTATGACTGAGTTTCATTATTTAGCAATGTCCGCGTCCTTTGCTTCGACTGCTATATGAAAAAGCTTTATTATCTTATGATAATTATGGCAAACTTATTAATTGATAATTGATTAATTTAGGAAAATTAAATAGGGTTTGCTGAATAAATCTAAAAGCATTTACAGACAAAGGTTTTAGCCTTTTTTGTGGTAAAAAAGTGCCAGCTTTTTGCTCCCTGAAGCTGAAAATATGAGGATTTTGAGTAGATAAGGGCGGAAAAACTGAGGGACAATTGTTTCTCCTACATACTCTGTAATTCCTCCTGACTCCTGACTCCTGACTCCTGACTCCTACCCTTACCCATAAGACTTTTTCAGCAAACCCTAAATATAGTTAGTTTTGTAGTGAGGAAAATTTAAGTGCAAGTTAAACAAGTTATTGAGACGCTAAAGTTAGATTTACCAACTTTGTTTGAAAAAGATATTTCCTACGATATCTATACTAGAGATATTTTTTTTAAAGACCCGGTAAATACTTTTAAGTGGAAGTTTAATTATCGGATTATTTTTTGGACTTTACGCTTTCACGGTGGGCTATTTTTTACGGAACTCTATTTTGATTTACATGATGTTCAGCAAACAGCAGAAGATATAATTTTGGCAAATTGGACTGTGCGTGGTGTGTTAAGAGTTCCTTGGAAAGCTAAGATTTTTTTTAATGGTTATTCTACTTATAAGTTTAATCAAGATGGATTGATTTATGAACATATTGATACTTGGGATAGGAAACCAGGTGAAATATTAAAGCAGTTTTTCCAGAAGGGATAATACCAAATCTCAAAAATTTTGCTACATCTGATTGGGTGGAGAAGTTTAGGGAGTGTGGGAGGTGTAGGGAGAGTTCATTAATTGATAATTGATAATGGATAATGAATAATGGATAATTACCTCTGGTTAAAACCGTTCGGGAATTGAAGATAAGGAAATATCCTAGCACTTTTTTCTCTTGAAATAGAAGGCAATAAAGCCGAATTAATTAATTATCAATTATAAATTATCCATTGGTAAATATAGGAATAATCTATACTTACTGGCTGATAATTGTCAAAAATAGACTTTTAATTCGGCTAATTACTTGAGTTTTGAAGTCTCGGCGAAGTATAGTATTAATCCATGGTAATTGGGATAATAAACGTTGTACATAAATATAGTCATATACAGTAAAATAATGTCAAATATTTTGGTTTATTTGTACTAAGCAGATAGTAAATATTTGACAAAATTTAAGAACTCTCGACCTGATGTTTAATGGTACAATGAAATTGGCTCAGAATTGCCGACTCAATAATTATAAAAATTCCGAACTTCTCAGAGCATTTAGTAATTTTAACCCCTTGATTTATGAAGTTAGTTCAGAGACATATTATTCAAGAAAATCATCGGTTTTATCCGGAAATTGACCGACTGTGTTTCTTGTCAAAAAATCTCTATAACTATGCTAATTATGCGGGCATCTTGCCCGCTAGTAGTGTACCTGACTGAGATGAAATTTGCTATAAATTATTCCTGTAATATCGTGTCCGGATAATTAGTAATAAAAAAAGTTAAAGTTTTTGTTTGTAGTAGGGCTTTAGCCCGATAATAGATAGATAGGGCTAAAGCCCTACTACAAGCTTTAATTATAACTATTCAAGCGGAAATGATACAACTTAAGAAGTTGTTTGTACAATACAGCAGATTCCAGATTAATATGGTACATTTGATAGGGTAAATATTTTTTTGCTTGTTTCCTATAAAATTCCCCATCTTTCCTACTCCCTAAAACCATCAATATATGTACTTTATCAAGTAGGAAATTGCTGTAATTATTAGGGCAAGCAAAACACACTCCCCTGAAAATATTTCGCTATCTTTAGTCTCTAATTGGAGAAATTTCAGCCATATCTAATATTTGGGGAATTAAGTCTTCTCGCTTAATTGCCATGAGATGAACTCCATGACAAATATTGCTTGCCATCTTCACTTGTTCGGCAGCAATTTTTATTCCTTCTTGTAAAGGTTTTTCCGCATTTGCCAAACGATTAATAATATGTTCTGGTATATCAACTCCCGGCACATACTTATTCAGAAAAGCAGCATTTTTGGCAGATTTTAGTAAAAATATTCCCGCTAAAATTGGCTTATTACTATCTACTGCAACTTGATTCATAAATTTTTCTAGTTTATCAAAATCAGAAATTAATTGACTTTGAAAAAATTGAGACCCTGCTAATAATTTACGTTCAAATCGTCTTTTTAATCCTGACCAACTAGGGGACTGAGGGTCTACCGCAGCACCTACAAATAAATCTGTTGGTCCATCTGGTAAAGCTTTCTCATTCCAGTCCATGCCTTGATTTAACTTAGCAATCATTTTTAATAGACGTGTAGACTCCATGTCAAATACACTTCTGGCGTCTTTGTGGTCTCCTGCTTTTACAGGGTCGCCAGTTAGGGCCAAAATATTGTGAAGTCCTAAAGCTGAAGCTCCCATCAAGTCAGCTTGTAAAGCTATACGATTGCGATCGCGACAAGCTACTTGAAATATTGGCTCTAGGCCAATATTTTTCAAGATGATGGAAGCTGCTAATGAGGACATTCTCAATACGGCACGACTACCATCAGTAATATTAACTGCATGAACTCTACCCTTGAGAGTTTCAGCCATTTTAATCATGTGAGTGGGGTCAGCTCCCTTGGGTGGTGCTACTTCAGCAGTGATTAAAAATTCTCCAGATTTTACGGCATTACGAAATTTATTCATTTATATTATTTCTTTACTATGTTTAACTGTATAGATTAACTATGATGATAATTGTTGTTAGTTATTAATCAATATTGAAGCATTCATATATTAGCTATGAAGTTATTAACTAATTATTTTTTCCTATTCCCTATTACCTATTCCCTATTAATGAATAACCCAAAGCTTTTTTAACTTTTTCTAGAGTTTGATTAGCGATCGCTCCTGCTTTTTCCTTTCCTTCAGCTAAAATAGATTCCAGATAACCTTTATCATCCATTACTGCCTTATATTTTGTTTGAATTGGAGTTAAAGCTTCAATAGTTGCCTCAGTTAATAAAGGCTTAAATTTACCCCATCCCATATCTTGACATTCTGTTATTACCTCTTCCTTTGTTTTATCTGAAAATAACCCATAAAGAGTCAATAAATTATTACATTCAGGTCTTTCAGGATTATCAAATTCCAAACCTTTAACTGGATCTGTTTTACAACGTTTAATTTTTTTAGTAATTACATCTGGTGGATCTAATAGATTAATTCTACTCAATTCTGAAGGGTCAGATTTAGACATTTTACTAGTACCATCTGTCAAACTCATTACCCGCGCACCCTCTTTTCTAATCAAAGGATCTGGTAATTTTAATATAGTTTCTCCCTGACCAAATTGATGATTAAATCTAACTGCTATATCGCGGGTAAGTTCTAAATGTTGTTTTTGGTCTTCTCCCACAGGAACTTTATCTGCATCATAAAGTAGGATATCTGCAGCCATCAAAACTGGATAATCCAATAAACCTGTACCTACATTTTCTCCCTGTTTAATTGCTTTTTCCTTAAATTGAATCATATCTGTCAACCAATTCAGGGGAGTAATACAGTTGAGAAACCATGTCAATTCACTATGGGCAGGAATGTGAGATTGTACAAATATTGTAGAATAATTCAGGTCTATACCGCAGGCCAAATATAAAGCAGCAATAGTGTAGGTATCTGTAGCTAGTGTAGCCGGATTATGGGGTACTGTAATGGCGTGTAAATCTACTACACAGAAAAAATTGTCGTATTCTTCTTGTCCTTCTACCCAGTTACGAATTGCGCCTAAATAGTTACCAATATGAAGGTTTCCAGTTGGTTGAACTCCAGAGAGTACGCGCTGTTTACCCATTATTTCTCTAACTTTAGTTGTTCAAAATTAATTAATACTTAAGAATAACATATTGAGTGCCTGGTTGAATATTCTCTGCACGCAAGTCAAAAATCAAAAGCCAAAAGTCATTTCAGTTATCATTAGTCCAGTAGGGAGCCTTAAGCGCTTACTACAAACTACGATTGAACTATTAAATATTACGTTGCGCCGTAACGCACGGCTGACTTGTACTGGACTGACACAACTAAAATATTACGTTACGACGGATTCCTAAATACCTTTCACAGCTTAAATTTTAGCCGTAAATACACACCCTACAAGTTTTGCTTAACCCAGATGTTAAAAATGCCAAAGTACCAGATCAAAATCTCATAGTAATTATTGGATGAATAGTTGACAAATAAAACAAGATATATTTCAATCAAAATATTGACTTAAATTTACCATTAAATGCAAATAATTATCCCTAAATCAAGATAAGAATATTTCTGAATCAAAATATAATGAAGCCAAAAATCAATAATGTTACTGCCTGGAAACAAGCAGAGTTACTAATGCAACCTGCCTTTATTAGAATTCTAGATCATATTCGGAAAAAACTAGAAAATTCTGTCTGGCAAGGTACTTATGAAGAAGTACAAACGCCAATTCCAGGTTATAGATTAGATTTAGAATATCAAGACAAAAAAATTAGTATTAATGTCTGGGAACTCTGCTATCAAGTTTGTTTTAGCAACTATCTTTCTACTCATTCTGCTGACGAAACAGTAGAAGTTGAGATTGACATTAGTCTACTTAATCAAGAAGGAAATGTTAATTGGGATCTTCTTGATGAAAAAGCTCTAAAAGTAGTAGAAAATATGATGGCAGATTTACCAATGGATAATTGATAATTGATAATTAGATATAGTTTTCATTATCCAGTATTCATTATCAATTAATAAGATTTCTACACTTGGTTCAATTCTGTCGGTTTTAACCAGAGGTAATTATTCATTAATGAACTAAATCAGTGAGCAGTTAACAGTTCAGTTATATCTATTCTATTAGCAGGGAAGATACCTATAAAATAACTTTTAACTTCGTTAAATTTATTTTATTTCTAGAGAAATTCTTTGAGAAAAAAAAATATTTGTACAAACAAAAATCAAGATTAAATTAAAACTATGAACGAGAAACTACAAAATATTCAAACATCTAATGGAGCAACTTTTCAAGACTCCATTCCAGTTAGTTTTGGTAACGATACTCAAGCAATAGAAGCAATAAAACAGGGAGTAGCTATATGCGATCGCTCATATTGGGGACTAATAGAAATTTCAGGCGATGACCGTCTAAGGTTTCTCCATAACCAAAGCACCAATAACTTCAAAATTCTTCAACCAGGGCAAGGTTGTGACACAGTTTTCGTCACACCCACCGCTCGCACCATTGACTTAGCAACAGCTTACGTTACAGAAAATGCTGTTTTGTTGCTAGTCTCTCCCATCCGTTGTCAACAGTTAGTGGAATGGTTTGACCGTTATCTCTTCCCCATGGATAAAGTAGAAGTAAAAGAGATCGGTAGTGAATACGCCATATTGAGTCTTATTGGAGTAGAAAGCAAAAACTCGATCGCAAAATTAGCAGGTACAACTCCTCCAGATGCACCTGACGCTAGTCATCAGTTAATGAGTCTGGGAAATGTAGAAATTCGAGTGGCTGTCGGTAGTGGTTTAGCAACGGAGGGATACACTTTGATAGTACCCGTGAATAATACTGCTGAAGTTTGGCAAATGTTGGTAGAAGTAGGAGCAGTACCTATGGGCGATCGCCTGTGGCAACAACTGAGAATACAACAAGGTCGCCCCGCACCAGACTACGAACTTACCGATGACTACAACCCTCTGGAAGCAGGTTTATGGAATACTATTTCTTTTGAGAAAGGTTGTTATATTGGTCAAGAAACTATTGCCCGTTTAAACACATATAAAGGTGTAAAACAAAGACTTTGGGGAGTGCGTTTAAATGGGAAAGCAGAATTAGGAAATGTCGTACAAGTTGGAGATGAAAAAGTTGGAAAATTAACAAGTTGTACGGAAACTAATGATGGTTATTTTGGTTTAGTTTATATTAGAACAAAAGCAGGAGGAGTAGGTTTAAAAGTGCAAGTAGGAAATGTAGAAGGAGAAGTAGTTGAAGTGCCTTTTTTAAGTCATCAATATTTTGATAGTTAAGAGATTGATTGAACCAATAATCTTACCGAAAAATTAAGGTATAAAGCCTCTCCATTCATGGAGAAAAAGCGGTCGTTTGCGGAGCAGTCCGTAGTGGCGCGTCAAGCATAAAATGGTGGAATAGATTTTTGAGTAAAAGCTTTGAAAAATTAGCATCGTACCATTTTCGTAAAGTAACATTTCAGGCTTGACACGGCAGTAGGATGGGATGGCGAGGTCTCCGTTCCCTCCGGGACGCTATCCTACGGAATGCTCCGCAAACGCGTTTCATGTCGCGCAGCGAAACGCTAGCCTCCAATCGACCAAGACAGGGGTCGTTTGCGAAGCATTCCGTCAGGATGGGATGGCGAGGTTTCCCGCTCTTGCAGATCCTATCAGCAAACGACCGGTTTTTCATCCCCTGGAAAGGGGAGGCTTTATACCTTATTTCTTGGTCAGATTAAAAAGTCATATTATGTCCAGATAATTAGCGAGAAAACTCCATTCCGAGATGCGCGATCGACAAACTTTCTCCTTATCATAATTTCTTTTTTTTCTTCTTCCTCCTGACTGTTTCCTTCTTATTATTTATATAGCAATCCGCGCATAGGTTGCGGGTAATCAAAAAGTAAATAAAAAAACTGAAACTCTTACCTGTTCCCTATTCCCAGTTAAGTGTTCCCTAAAAAGCAGTAAGATTTTTGACACGAATATACAGGGGATTGCTATAACTATTCAATCAGAAATTATATAACTTTTAATAACACTTGCATGACCAGCAATAATCTGTAAGGAACCTGCGGAAGATATTGACCATACACGGGTGTAACGAATATGTTCATCAATTATTTGATCATTATATTTGCCCAAAAGGTGCATTTGAACTGAAACAACCGAAAAACCTTCATTGAGCTGAATGTGTTGTTCTGAGGGTATTAGCTCCGTTAGCTTGAGAACTCCACAACGGTGCATCTCAAGATCTTGCTCCTTAGAAACAAGTTGCCCAAGATGGTTCGTAAAGATTAACTCTGGCGCAATAAGTATGTCTAGTTCAGCTACATCAGATGTCAACATAGCTTGCCGAAGGCGTTCCTCTAGCTCAATAATTTGTGATTTGAAATATTTACCCACAAAAACAAATCCTTGTAAAATCCTAACTATTATATCTTTCCATAAAAGGTTCTGAAACCCTTATAGCACTCTTCCAAAATCAGTATTTTTGGAGATATCTATTAGACATCTGGTGATAATTAAAAATCAAATCAATTATCGTCCATAAATCATTAATTATTTCCCCCTACTCCCTACTCCCTACTCCCTACTCACTCTTTTCCGGAGAGGTCTATTAACTATATCGTAGTTGCACTGCATTTTTTTTATGAAATAAAAATACTTCTTTTTTTGTCCCAAAATATTACAGATATAGCACTACACATTAAATTCAGTCAGAGATTACTTTTAACTTTTAACTTGCGCGTAGTGCTATACCAACAGCCTAACAAATTATCACAAATTGTTATAAAATTAAATTAAACATTATCAAAAAATTTATGACTGCAACAACTCCTACCCTTAATCCTTTCTTAACCAATAATTTCGCTCCCGTTAAAGAAGAAATAACCGCCGATGACCTCAAAGTTATCGGGGAACTACCTCCCGATCTCTCAGGAATGTTTGTGCGTAATGGCCCCAACCCACAATTTCAACCGATCGGTCAATATCACTGGTTTGACGGCGATGGAATGGTCCATGGAGTCAGAATAAAAGACGGTAAAGCATCTTATCGCAACCGCTATGTACGCACCAGCAAATTCCAGGTAGAAAACCAGGAAGGTAAAGCAGTATGGCCAGGATTATTAGAACCCTCCCAACCAGATAATTCCCAAAGCACCGATGTCAATACAGCTAACACTGCTCTCGTGTACCATGCCAATCATTTTTATGCTCTGTGGGAAGGTGGTGGCGGTGCACCTTACGACATTAAACTGCCTGAGTTGGATACTATTGGCAAACAGACTTTTAACAACAAGCTTGAATCTGCTTTTACTGCCCATCCTAAAGTTGATGCTGTAACAGGAGAAATGATGTTTTTCGGTTACTCAGTAGCTCAACCTCCGTTTTTACAATATGGGGTTGTTTCGGCAAATGGAGAATTGCTGCGGACAATACCTATAGATTTGCCTGTGGGAGTAATGATGCACGACTTTGCCATTACAGAAAACTATAGTATATTTTTCGATTTACCGATGACTTTTCGCCCAGAAAGAATAGAAAAAAGTCAATTTCCACTAATGTTTGAGTCAGAGACACCCAGTCGCTTCGGTATTATTCCACGTCATGGTGATAGTGGGGAAGTGCGTTGGTTTGAAACTCCAGGTTGTTTTGTTTGGCATACTCTCAATGCTTATGAGGAAGGAGATGAGGTTGTATTGGTTACTTGTCGGGTGAACTCTACTAATGTATTTGTGTCTAATGAAAGCGATCGCCTCCCTGATGGAGATATTCCTTATTTACATCGTTGGCGGTTTAACTTGAAAACTGGAGAAGTAAAAGAGAAACAGCTAGATGATGTACCTTCTGAGTTTCCCCGTGTTAATGAAGAATTATTAGGGCGAAAGACGCGGTATGGTTATTCGGCAAGAATGGCACCAGGAACTTCTCCTTTGTTTGACGGATTGATTAAATATGACTTGGATACAGGGAAGTCAGAAACCCATGAGTTTGGTAAAGGGCGTTATAGTGGAGAGGCAGTCTTTGCACCTCGACTCAATGCTAGTAGCGAAGATGATGGTTGGTTGGTGACTTATGTTTATGATGAAAATACTCAGACTTCTGAGTTGGTAGTAGTGAATGCTCAGGATATGAGTGGGGAAACTGTAGCGCGAGTGATTATTCCCCAGCGAGTGCCTTATGGTTTTCATGCTGCATGGGTGACAGAGGCGCAGTTGAGTTAAGTATTATAGCACTACAAAAAAGTGTTAGGGAATTAATAAAATTGAAATCCTTTACAACCAATAGTTTTGTCTGAATAAATGAAGCGCGGGGTGAAAATAATCCCCGCTTAATATTTTATTTTTAGCTTGATAAAATTAATCAAAAAATTACTTGAACTGACTTATTAATTGTTGTATCAACTGACTTTGTTCTTTAACTTGATTTTCTAAAGTTATAATTCTTTTCTCTAGAAATTTTACTTGTTGTTTTAAGTCTTGCTCTTCAGGTTCTATTCCTGTTTCTGTTTTCTTATTAGTACCATTATTAAATGCTGTAACAACTTGTTTCCAACTGCGACTACTCAGTTTAATACCATGAGTATCTTTGAGATATTTATATGCAGAATTACAATTTTTGAAACGTGCCTTTAAAGATTTTTCTGTCCAATTATTTGCTTCTTTGAGTAGTTCCCGATCCAAAACATTAGAAGATGGAAGTTGAGCTTGAGATTCAACTAAATTAGTAGTCGTTGCATCTATCTCACTTTGAGCATAATTGTAACCAACTTTCAGAGCAGTTTCAGCAATCATAAAAGAATTTTCGGTTAGTTCATCACCGAGTAATTGCATTTGGTTAATACCCTTTTTTATATTTTTAAGCTGCTGAGTAGTTTCTTGAAGTGATTCTGTTAGTTTACCCATATTCTTTTTCTATTTATTCTCTAGTAGTTGACGATTAATGTTAATTGTACTTTCTTCTTCCCAACTTACTAGATTGGGTTGTGCTGATTTCATAGGTATTAAATCTTTAATATCAGTATTTAAAAGTTTGTTAGCAGCTTTCATTATAGCTCTAAAACGATCCAATCCTGACATTACATTTTTGTTTTTCTCAATATTTTCATAAACAGATTCAAACTCACCTATTAATTGATTTGTTGCCTCCAATTGAATTGTTAAGTTGTCTACTTGGTTAGTTAGTTCATCTCCCTCTTGTTGTAATCTAGTATTTGTCTCAACACTATGAGATAATGCTTGTCTTAATTTCTGCTTTTCTAACTTATATTTATCAATTACCTTTAAAGACTTATTTAAGTTATCTTTGAGTTTTAAAAATTTTTCTCTCTCTTCTTTTCTACCTCTAACTAACTGGGACCTACTCAATGATAAACTTTTATAATTTTGGCGTAATTCTTGATACTGTGCTTCTAGCTCATCCCGTTTTAACTTTTGAATATGTAGAGGAAATTGATTAACACTTTTATAATTTTTGTAGCCAGAAGTAGCAGTATTTTGTTTAGGTGATTCACATTTTTTTCCCATCGTGCAATCCTGGATTATTTGAGATTTTTTTGTAAACTAATATAGTTTAAATCATTCTATTTATGATTGACAATAGAGATTATACATAATATGAGAAATTTTGCTGGTTATCTAAAACAAAGTTAATCCAGTAAAATTACTGACAGTAGCTAAAGCTCAGTTTGTGTAGGGTGCTTAAAGGCGAGAATAATCATAAAAAATGATACAATGATATTGAAGAGAAGAAATACTAGAGACTCGTAGTCTGTTTCCTTTGGCAAAATGAAAAACTAAATTATATCATGTCCGTTTGAATAGTGATAATTAAAGCTCGTAGTTGGGCTTTAGCCCGAAACATAGATATTTATAGGGCTAAAGCCCAACTACAAACAAAAACTTTTTTATCACTAATTATCCGGACATGATATTACTCAATATTTGCCAACCTGACTACTAACATTTTCACCAAAAGGATAGTAATAATTGCAATAATTTGACAAACCTATTTCCCAAAAACTTCTAGATATTGCTAATAAAAAAAGAAGTAATTTATTTACCTGGAGTGGTCAGTTATCTCCAGGATTAATTGAGACTATTCTCAAAGTTTATTGCTTTCCAAATTCGGTTGTTATCGACCCCTTTTCTGGTACTGGAACTGTTTTATTAGAAGCTGGATATTTCTCTCTAGAAGCTTATGGATGTGATATTAATCAGAAATTATATAACTTTTAATAATACTTGCATGACCAGCAACAATTTGTAAATAACCTACAGAAGATATTGACCATACACGGGTGTAACGAATATGTTCATCAATTATTGAATCATTATATGTGCCCAAAAGGTGCATTTGAACTGAAACAACCGAAAAGCCTTCATTGAGCTGAATGCGTTGTTGTGAGGGTATCAGCTCCGTTAGCTTGAGAACTCCACAACGGTGCATCTCAAGGTCTTGCTCCTTAGTAACAAGTTGCCCAAGATGGTTGGTAAAGATTAACTCTGGTGCAATAAGTATGTCTAGTTCAGCTACATCAGATGTCAACATAGCTTGCTGAAGGCGTTCCTCTAGCTCAATAATTTGTGATTTAGAATGTTTACTCACAAAAACAAATCCTTGCCAAAGCCTAACTATTAATTCTATTGTAGTTGCACTACATTTTTTTTATGAAATAAAAATACTTCTTTTTTTTCCTAAAATATTACAGATAACAACAGTCTAAAAACTTGTCACTAACTTTTGCCCAATTATTATAAAATAAGTTAAACATTATTAAAAATTTATGACTGAACAACTTCTACCCTTAATCCTTTCTTAACCAAAAATTTCGCCCTCGTCAAAGAAGAAATAACCACCGACAACTAATAAGTGTGATTACAAAGACTTTACAGGAGATGTCTATTTAACAAAACAAAGAGAATTTATGACCTAAAAAATGGTATTAAAACCATTCATTCTGACTCCTGACTCCTGACTCCTGACTCCTGACTCCTAAAAAATAACCTAGCTATTTCCAGCAAACATCGATCAATTTGGTATAATGTATCGTCAAACAACAATCTCATTCGATCGCGGCACTCTTATCCTCCATCCCCCACCCCAGGGAAAAGCTTGGATAGACTACGCCACCTGGGATGACAGAGTGGAAAAATTTCGGGTTCGGGCAATAGACTATCGCCCTTTAGTCGAGTCATTAAAGGCAGCAAAAATAGACTTTGTTGATAAAGCTAAAGAATTTGCACCTCTCGAACTCATTCCTAGTTTCGAGATGCCACCTTATCCTCATCAAGAGGCAGCATTGAAAGCTTGGAAACAAGGTGGTAGAAATGGAGTTGTCATTCTTCCCACTGCTTCTGGTAAAACATATTTGGCACAACTCGCAATGCAGGCAACTCCCCGCAGTACCCTGGTGGTTGTACCAACTCTAGATTTGATGCACCAATGGTATGCACATTTGAATGCTGCTTTTCCTGATGTGGAGGTGGGGTTGCTCGGAGGTGGATCTAGGGATAAAACACCAATTTTAGTGGCGACTTACGACAGTGCAACTATTCATGCAGAGGCAATAGGAAATAAATATGCTCTATTAGTTTTCGATGAATGTCACCACTTACCCACTGATTTTTATCGGGTCATTGCCGAATACGCGATCGCTCCTTATCGTCTAGGTCTTACGGCAACTCCTAACCGTTCGGATGGTCGTCATTCTGACCTAGATTATTTAATTGGACCTACGGTTTTCAGCAAAACTCCTGAAGAGTTAGCAGGTGCCGCTTTAGCTGACCATAAAATCGTGCAAATAATGGTCAAACTTTCCCAACAGGAGCGGGAAGAATATAACAAATTAATGACAATCAGAAATGACTTTTTAAAACAGGCAAATATTAAATTAGGTGGAGTAAATGGTTGGAAAAATTTTGTTATATCGAGCGCTCGTTCCACTGCTGGTCGTCGAGCAATGTTAGCTCATCGTCAAGCTAAGGAAATTGCTCTTGGTACAGATGGAAAATTGAGAACTTTAGGTAATTTACTTGCTCAACATTTTCCAGAACGTACCTTAATTTTTACGGCTGATAATGCTACGGTTTATCGAATTTCCCATGACTTTTTAATTCCCGCAATTACTCATCAAACTCCTGTCAAAGAACGCCATGAAGTTTTAAGTAAATTTAGGACTGGGGAATATAAAACTATTGTAGCTTCTCATGTTTTAAATGAAGGTGTTGATGTACCAGATGCGAGGGTAGCAATTATTTTATCTGGTACAGGTAGCGAACGAGAATATATTCAAAGATTGGGTCGAGTTTTGCGCCGAGGTAGCGATAAAAATAAGTTAGCAATTTTGTATGAAGTTGTTACGGAAAATACGACAGAAGAGCAGACCTCTCGCAGACGTAGAGGTGGAATTAGACGACAAAAATCTCCTAAATATCAAGATAAAAAGCAGGAAAAATCAGAAGTTCAGCAATTAGAAATTGTCAAGCCAGAACCTAATTATGGAATTAATAATCCGGCTGCTAAACTAGCTGCTGAACCAGGAGCAAAATATGAACATGAGAAACAAAATTCTGACAAAGAATCTGTTAAATATCAAGAGCAAGAGCAGGAAAAAACAGAAATTGAGCCATTAAAAAATATTCAGCCTGAACAGATTTATGAAATTAATAATCCGGCTGCTCAACGTGCAGCAGAATCAGGGGTCAAATATGGAAATGAGAAACAAAATGATGAAAATAATCCTGAAAATGTATCAGGAATAAAAACGGATGAAAAATTGTCAGAAAATTCTGATGATGACATTGATGTAGAAGATTTTTTCTAAAAATAATCTTTTATAAAACAAAGCCGTTTCATTAATGGATAATGGATAATGGATAATGGATAATGGATAATTACCTCTGGTTGAAACCGTTCTTGATTGAATACAAGGAAATACTGTTTCTTTTTTTCCCCTTGAAAGGGGAGGCTAATAAAGCTGAATTATTTAATTAATAATTATTAATTATTAATAATTCGGTAAAATTATAAATTTTCTGCTCTTTCTAACAAAGTTTGACTCAGAGCTAAATCTTCCATAAGTTTTAATTTGCGTTTTTCTTGTTCAGCTACAAGTAATTTCTGTTCTTTTTTCTGATTCTGAATATCAAGACTATGACCAATAGCTACCGGGACACTACCAATCAAAAAATTGATTGGTAAACTGCCAAAGTTTCCATCTTTAATTAAACCAGCAATACTACTAATCATTATAAAGCTAAACCAACCAAGAGAAATAATATGTTTTCTTGGACGAAATTTTGATATAGAATTATCAGACATACTTTCCCACTCCCAATATTAAATAAAAATTATCTAGGTTCTTTTAGTTAGCTCCTTAATCTCATCAGGAAATTCCGGAAAATAGTAGCATCGCCTCCAAAAAAATTTCAGATCGTGTCCAGTTAAGCTGTCTACATAGCACTTAGAGATTGTTTGTAAAGGAAATAGGGAACAGGGAACAGGGAACAGGGAATAGGGAATAGGGAATAAAGAGGAAGAAATCAAGAAAACTATTTGTCACTTAAAAATCTAGGAATATATGCACCGAACACCTCTGGTATCTACTAGATTTAAATCCCTTGAACTATTACCGCTTTTAGATTTTAGTCACTATTTGCAATCTTAATACTTATTTGACAAACAGTCTCTTATATCATGTCCAGATAATGAAGTCTAAAGCTTTTTTTATTTTTCTCATATCTATTACTACATAGCGCAGCAATCGCTCTCAAATTTAATATTCAAAATACTTAAAGATTAAAAACTATCATTAAAATAAACAGAAACAAGTTATTTTTAGTTTGTTTTAATTTTTTTTGATAAAAAAATTGATTTAACCAAAATTTATCCTTTTCATATTCTTCTCTTAAAACAATTATGGGAGCATACATTCTGTACAGATTTTTCTGAGTAATTAGTTTCTCAGGAATCGATACAAAACTTGATTTTTTCAATCTTAAATAGAGTCTAAAGATGGCATTTACAACAAATCAACCTGCTCAAATGACAGGTCTTAACGGCTACAAAGTTAAACCTGTTATTACCATCGGTGAAACTATTCCTGGAGCTTCAGGAAATTATACTCCTCCAGGAATTCTTGATGGTATTGGAGCTTTTGAACTTGAGGAAGATACAGTTCGTGTTTTAGTTAACCACGAGTTAAGAAGCGGTGTTGGTTATGCCTATGCTTTGGCAAATGGCACTGAACTCACTGGCGCCAGGGTCAGCTATTTTGATATAGATAAGGAGACCCTAGAAGTAGTTGATGCAGGTCTTGCTTATGACACTATTATCAATCGCAATGGTGAAGTAGTAGATGAGATATCCGACCTGGAATTTGGAGGATTAAATCGTTTATGTTCTTCTCACTATATAGAAGCTAATCAATTTGAAAGTGGCTCAGGAATTGTCGATGAAATTTACTTTACTGGAGAGGAAACTTTTGGCGGAACTGAGTTTGCTTTAGATGTTGCCACTAACACCCTTCATGCTGTTCCTTGGTTAGGAAGAGCTGCTTGGGAAAATATAACTCAGGTAGATACTGGAGATGCTGACGAAGTAGGTATATTAGTAGGAGATGACCGTGAAGCAGCTCCTCTACTTCTTTATGTAGGAGAAAAAGATACAACTGAAGAAGCAGGTTTTCTAGAACGTAACGGTCTAGCTGGTGGTAGTCTCTATGTCTGGGTTCCTGATGCAGAATTAGGTGATACTCCAGATAGCGTAGTAGATAATGAGGGGAACCCAGAAGACCCAGATACTAATCCAGACCCAGCAGGATTTAATGGAACAGGAAATAGCGAGTCAGGAAAATTTGTAGAGATTGACTACTATCGTAGCGACTTAGCAGGGACTGCAGAAGATACAGATGGCGATGGCAGTATTCAAGATGAACTAGGTTATGATGAAATGGGATTTGCTACCCAAACTCAACAAGATTTACTTGCGGAAGAAGCGGGTGCTTTCCAATTTTCTCGTCCTGAAGATGTAGCGACAAACCCTGCTGATGGTACGGAAGCGGTGCTAGCTTCTACCGGTCGGAGCGGTCGTTTTCCTGATGATGTTTGGGGAACAACATATAGCGTTGACATAGAATTTAGTGATTCAGAGATCGCTGCTGACCTAACAATTATCTATGATGGAGATGATGCAGGTGATGGACAGTTTGACGGTCCTGATTTTGGTGTGCGTAGCCCAGATAACTTAGATTGGGCAGATGATGGTTACATTTACATCAATGAAGACCGATCTACTGGAGAATTTGGAGATACATCTGGAGAGGAAGCATCTATCTGGAAGCTAGATCCAACAACTGGGGAACTGATCCGTGTTGCTCAAATGGATCGTTCAGCAGTACCAGGAGAACCTATTCCTCAAACTGATGGAGACCCCGATGATATAGGTGACTGGGAATCTTCTGGAATTTTAGATGTTTCAAGTTTGTTCGATCAAGAACCTGGTGAGTTATTTCTGTTTGACGTTCAAGCGCACAGTCTCAGGGATGGAGTCATAGCAGAAGAAAATTTGGTACAAGGAGGACAGTTAGCTTTTCTTCAAGAGATCCCCGAACCAAGTGAAAATGCAAGTAATGAAGACGATCTATTAATAGGTCTCCAAGACAACGATGTAATTGCTGGTTTACTTGGCAATGATGAAATTTATGGTCTTGGTGGTGATGATGTTCTCCGAGGTGACGCGAATAGTCGTTCTCCTGGTACTTCTGAAGATGGAAATGACACTATCTTCGGTGGTCAAGGTGATGACCGCATCGGTGGTAAAGGTGGCGACGATCAGCTTTACGGTGATGAAGGTGAGGATAGCATCTGGGGTGATGATGGCGATGACCTCATCCGAGGTGGTTTAGGTGACGACGTTCTCACTGGAGATAACTTCTCTGGTGGTCAAGGTTCCGATACGTTTATCTTAGCTGTTGGTGAAGGAACTGATACTATTGTTGACTTTGAAGTTGGAACTGACTTCATCGGTTTAGCTGAGGGTCTAACTTTTGCTGACTTGAGCTTTACTGGAAATAGTATTATCTCAGGAGAGGAGACACTCGCTATTCTTAATGGTATTGATACTACCACTTTAACTGAGAGTGACTTTATGTCTGTATAACTTTCAAATACTGGTTCTACAATCAATTCTCAAGGATCAGTATTTTTGGGAATAAAATTAATCAGGACTTACGCATGAGGTACGAAAAACTAAGATTTGAGATAGCTTCACTGTCGGTCGATAGGGACGAAAATACTTTGTACTGCATAAGTCCTAGTTAATATTCCTTTCAAATTCAATGAGTAAAAATTTAGGCAATATATCCTAAATTTTTACTCATTAACTTACCCTAAATTTATTTAGGATAAATATTTGAGAAAAATTTTTATCAGATCTTTTTTTCAACTCTCCAAAATAATTGAGAGAATTTAAACTCTTTCCAGAAAATCAGGACTTACCCATGAGGTAGGAAAAACTAGGATTTGAGATTGCTTCCCTGTCGGTCGATAGGGACGGAAATACGTTGTACTGCGTAAGTCCTAAAAATATAAAAACAACGAGGAACAATGGCTGATTCTAAAGCAATATTGATTGGAATTGATGGTGCTCAATTAGAGGAATATCTTTTGTTGGATTTACAGGGAGAAGCACCTAATATTAACAATCTTGATATTATTGAATCCTTCATCGGAGGCATTGTTGGCACAGCTTCTGAACAGGCTACCTCTAGTGGCCCTGGTTGGTCTACTATTTTAACAGGAGTTTGGGCAGATAAACATGGAATTCCGAGTAACAATAGCCAGCCAGTCAACGCCGAAATTGACAGTATTTTTGAATACGTTGATAATAACATTCCCGATGCAACCATCGCATCAATCGTTAACTGGTCTCCGATTAATACTGGACATTTTGCCCCGGAAATGGGATTTATTCCGGGTATTCCTGGCATAGTTGACTTTGAACAAAACGGGCTTCCTGATGATGTGGCAGCAGCAACTGTTGCTGATTTAGTGCTCGCAGAAGCACCTGATTTTACCTTTGTACAACTTGATGAAGTTGATGGAGTAGGTCATTCGTTTGGCTTCTCCGATGAGTATAACGACTCTCTGATAACGGCTGACGATCAAGTGGGTATGATCCTAGATGCAGTGGAACAACGGGAAGCAGAAAACCCGGATGAAGATTGGTTAGTAATAGTTACCACCGATCATGGTCGCGATCCACTTCAAGGTTTCGATCATGGAGGTCAAACAACTTCTGAACGACGCACCTTTATTGCAGCAAATCAGGACTTAGGAGTATTCTCAGATTCCGTTCCTGCAACATCAGTTGTCCCGACAATTCTTGACCACTTAAACATCCCCTTTGATTTAGTTGAAGATGGATTAGAAAGTGGTTCTGTTTTGTTGGGTGCACCAGACCCGATTTTCCCTGTTCTCGAAAGCATTATTACACCTGAAGATAATGCAATTCAAGTCCCAGTGGATACGGACTTCGTGATTCAGTTTAGCGAAAACATTCAAGCAGGTGAAGGTAATATTATGATTAAACGATCTACTGATGATAGTGTTTTTGAAACCATAGATGTTAGTGCTTCAGAAGTCACAATTGATGGTGATACAGTGACTATTAATCCTGTTAACGATCTATTACCTGAGACTGATTATTATATCCAAATTGAGAATGGTGCATTGGGAGATGGTAATAATCCTTTTACTGGAATCATTGACAATGAAACCTGGAACTTCACCACTGAAGCTGATACCGTTCCCCCTGTAATTGAAAATTTGACTCCTGCGGATAATGCAACCAATGTGGCGGTTGATACTAACTTTGTAATAGAGTTTAATGAGGACGTGCAGGTAGGGGCTGGTGAAATTGCGATCGCTACTGATGATACTATCGTCGAAACAATTGATGTTACTTCTTCTCAAGTCATAGTTGAGGGAGACACTGTTACTATCAACCCTAATAACAACCTGACAGCAAATACTGATTACTTCGTACAGGTTGATGAGGGTGCATTTCGTGACACTGCAAACACCATCACTCTGTTTACCGAAGATTTTGAAGGATTAACTTTAGAACCGTTTGTTAGTCCCACAGAAGGAGGTGGAGATGGTACAGACTTTACAACTACTCCCCCGGAAGGTTGGACGCAGGACAATAGCACAACCCCTACAGGTGGGCCGATTGAATTCTTTGGTTGGACGTTCTTGGATAAAAACTCTTGGGCAGCCTCAGCGGGAGGTCAACGTCGGAATGAATTTACCAAAGGGGTTGGCACAGTGATGGTTGCAGATCCTGATGAATATGATGATGCAGACGTTGATATCAATCCCGATTTGTACAACGCTTTCATTCAAACACCAGCCATTGACTTAACAGAAATTGAAGCGAATACAGCATTTCTCACATTTGATTCCAGTTGGCGTCCGGAAGATAATCAGAAAGCTAATCTCACCGTTTCCTTTGATGGTGGAGAACCCATTGAACTCTTGCGTTGGACTTCCGATCCTAACGACCCCAATTTCAAACCAGATGAGTCCACTAATGAGACATTATCTATTCCGTTAAATAATCCCGAAGATGCAAGTAGTGCGGTTTTGAACTTCGGCGTATTTGAAGCTGGAAACGATTGGTGGTGGGCGGTTGATAATATTTTGGTTCAGGGAAGCGGTGAGACAGTTTCAGGTAATCCGTTTGCAGGTATTACTGATGATACGACCTGGAATTTTCAGACAACAAATGACCTTGAACCGGGCGAAGAATCATTAGAAATTTTGTTAGTTAATGATGACGGGTTTGAAGCAGACGGGATTAACGTCATGTTTGAGGCGTTAACAGAAGCCGGATATAACGTCACCCTTGTCGCCCCCAAAGAACAACAGAGTGGACGGGGAACTCTGATTAACGTTGACCAGATTTTCCAACCCACAGAAGTGGTTAATTTTGAGGAAAATAAATGGTTTGTGGATGGCAGTCCGGTTGTGACAACTTGGGCGGCACTCGATTTTATTTTGGATGGAAACGAACCCGATTTAGTCATTTCTGGGATTAACGAAGGGGCAAATATTGGCAGTAATATTGTCATTTCTTCGGGAACGGTTAGTGCAGCTTCAACCGCAATTCAACGCGGAATTCCAGCGATTGCGGTCAGTGCGGGAACTGGTTCAGATGAGGAGAAGTTAGCAGAAGCCTATGACATTGGGGCAGATTTTGTTGTTGAAATGATCCAACAGTTGGAAGAAAATGACACAGAACAACTCTTACCCGATGGTGTGGGTTTAAATGTCAATATTCCCACAGAATTTGCGGAAGGCGTTGAGGAAATTCAGGGCGTTAAATTCACAGCGTTAGATGAGGTTTCAACCCTTGACCTCCGCTTTGGAGAATTACCCGAAACCTTTGGGGAAGGTGTGGGAGTTTTAATTGACTTTAATTCGCCTATTTCTCCCGATGAAGTGACGAATATTAACTCAGAAGGAGAACAGTTCCTCGCAGGTGCAATTACCGTAACTCCTATTGATGGGGACTGGAGTGGGAGTGAAGAGATTCGAGACAGTTTAAGTCAACGAATTGAAGCTGCCCCCGAAAATGTCACGGCTGAACCCCTGGATATTCTGATTACAAATGATGATGGTTTTGAAGCAGAAGGAATAAAAGTTCTCTACGAAACCTTAACCGTCGCAGGTCATAATGTTACCCTCGTTGCCCCCAAAGAACAACAGAGTGGAAAAGGAACAGTTCTGGATGTTGATGCCATTTTCCAGCCCACAGAAGTCGTGAATTTTGAGGAGAATCAATGGTTTGTTGATGGCGCACCTCGAACCACAACTTGGGCGGCTTTAGACTTTGTTTTAGACGATAAACCTGACTTAGTCATTTCGGGTATTAACGAAGGCGAAAATATCGGTCCGGGTGGTGCCGTTTCTTCTGGAACAGTTAGTGCGGCGGTTACGGCTTTATTACGAGATGTTCCGGCTATTGCGATTAGTGCAGGGATTGATTTTGAGGATGAAACTCTCGTTGATGAAGCCTACGAAATTGGGGCAGATTTTGTTACAAATTTAATTTCCCAACTGCAAGCAACTCAGGAATTAGACGAGACTATTTTACCCGAAGGAACAGGTTTAAGCATTAATATTCCGGTGCGTTTTCCAGAAGGGATTGAGGAAATTCAAGGGGTGAAATTTACTTCAACTAGCGACATTACACCGTTTGATATTGACTTCGGTGAACTTCCCGGTGGCGGCGCCGGACTGGGTTTTGCGCCAGTTGAATTACCGCCAGATGCAGACATTGACCCCAATTCAGAAGGCGGACAATTTTTATCTGGGTTTATTACCGTTACCCCTTTGGATGGAAGTTGGAACGCCCCAGAAGCTTTACGAGACGAGGTTCAAGACCTGATTTCACCACTTCTGACCCCAACTCCTGAACCCAACGTTCTCATCGGTTCGGCTGAAAGTGACACCTTAACAGGTCTTCTCGGTGATGATGAAATTATCGGGAACGCAGGTGATGACGTTCTGCGGGGAGAGGGAGGTCGTTCCTCTGGAGGTCAAGCTGGCGGAGATGATACGATTTCTGGTGGTGTAGGAAATGACCGCATTGGAGGTAAAGGCGGTAACGACGAACTTTACGGTGACGAAGGTGATGACCTAATTTGGGGTGATGATGGCGATGACCTAATCCGCGGTGGTTTGGGTGATGACGTTATCACTGGAGATAACTTCTCTGGTGGTCAAGGTTCTGATACCTTTATCTTAGCTGTTGGTGAAGGAACTGATACTATTGTTGACTTTGAAGTTGGAACTGACTTCATCGGTTTAGCTGAGGGTCTAACTTTTGCTGACTTGAGCTTTACTGGAAATAGTATTATCTCAGGTGAAGAAACACTCGCTATTCTCAATGGTATTAATACTACCGCTTTAACTGAGAGTGACTTTACTTCCGTATAACTTTCAAATACTGCTTCTACAATCAATTCTTAAGGGTCAGTATTTTTAGGAATAAAGTTAATATTCCTTTCAAGTTCAATGAGTAAAAATTAAGGCAATATCTCCTCAATATTTACTGATTAACTTACCGTACATTAAAGATCGGATAAATATTTTTATCCGATCTTTTTTCAGAACTTTGAAATATACGAGACACTCGCTGTCCTCAACGGGATTGATACCACTACCTTGACAGAGGCAGACTTTACATCTATTTTTTAATTGGCTTTAACCCGATTCCAAATTCCTTCCCTTTGCCAATGGGAAGGTATATTGATTTTTCTAATGATTGATTTTACTGTTGCTATTCGAGCATATAACTCAGCCAAGAATTTGCCTCAAATTTTGGGCAGACTTAAAAATCAGGTGGGAATAGAAGAAATAGACTGGGAAATTGTTATAGTTGATAACAACAGCACAGATAATACAGCCCAAATAGTTGCTAATTACCAATCTAATTGGGGAGAAAAATTTCCTCTCAAATATTTTACTGAAACTCGCCAAGGATGTGCTTTTGCGAGAAAGACAGCAATGGAAAAAGCCCAAGGTTCTTTAGTAGGTTTTATTGATGATGATAATTTACCTGCACTTGACTGGGTTGCTAAAGCTTATGCTTTTAGTAAATCACATCCTCAAGCAGGTGCTTATGGAGGACAAATTCATGGGGAATTTGAAGTTGAACCACCTCAAAATTTTCAAAAGATAGCTGTGTATTTGGCAATTATTGAAAGAGGTAAAAAAGCTTTTTGCTATAATGAGCGTAAGAAAAAAGTTTTGCCTCCAGGAGCTGGTACAGTTGTATCTAAAAAAGCATGGCTAGAAAGTGTTCCTGAAAATTTATTCCTAACAGGAACTGCTGGAAAATCTTTGGCACTTAAAGGAGAAGATATGGAGGTTTTCACTCATATACAAAATGCAGGATGGGAAATTTGGTACAATCCTGAAATGCATCTCCATCACAAGATATCTTCTGCAAGATTGGAGCAGAATTATTTACTATCCCTAGCGCGTGGTTCAGGGTTACACAGAAATCATATTAGAATGATCAGACTTGAACCTTGGCAAAGACCTTTAGCATTTTTCGCTTATCTAGTTAATGATTCTTGGAAAGCTCTATTTTACTTTATTAAAAACTATAATTTGCTGAAAACTGATATAGTTGCTGCTTGTGAAATGACACTACTATTAAGCATTTTAGTTAGTCCATTTTATCTATGGAAAGTGCAGTTATACCAGGAGTTAAAAGTCAGGCAGGAGAGCCATCAGATTTCGCCTGTCGCCGACATGAAAGGCAACGTACAGGAGTCAAGAGGAAAATCCTTGTCGTTACTGAATTTGAGTTCTTAACAATAACAGTTCTAGCTACTGCTATTTTAAGGAAAATATGGGAGAATCCAGTTTTTGTAAAAGCATTACCTAAAGTAATGACCAATGATTTTAGCCACCCTTAAAACATCTAACGTGACAAATTGGGATACTTCCAAAAATATAGATATCGATTTAGATAAATGAAAGAAACAAAGTAATATCATGTCCGGTTAAATAGTTATAATTAGAGCTTCGTAGTAGGGCTTTAATTATAACTATAGATAGGGCTAAAGCCCTACTACAAACAAAAAAGTCATTTCCACAGTTTTGGTTTAAGGCTTAAAAATATAAAATATTTGATGAAACCGACTATTTACTTTTATATCCCTCGTAAATTATTTCCCCAAAAGTTACCTGAAAATCCCCATGAGAATTGGGCTGGATTTGGTCTAGGAATTTACGCTTGGACATTGCAAACTTATCTGCGTCTAAAAGCTGATGGTTTTCCTTGTGAATTAGTAGATTATTTACCCCACTCTGGAATTGTTATTGTTCATCGCAATTCTCTTTATATTCATAAAGGCATCAAACCAGGAAAAAATTTACTTCTAATTTGTCTTAAAGCCGAATTAAATTTTTATCCCTATGCTCAATTTCATGTGGTACAAAATCCTGAAGAAACAACAGCTAGAAATAATTATAATTACTATATACCTCACTGGACACAACCAGGATTAATTCCTCGGAATATTGAACGAGGTAATGAGTTTAAAAATATTGTTTTTTTTGGTCATAAAAATAATTTAGATCCGGAACTTTTCAGTTTTAATTGGACGAATGAACTCGATAAACTCGATTTAAATTGGAGTCCAATTATTAATCAAAATCACTCAACAGATTATCAAAAAATTGATAATCGTTGGAATGATTATAGTCAAGTTGATGCAGTAGTTGCTATTCGCAGTTTTGGCAAACAGAATAAATATGTAAACAAACCAGCAACTAAACTATATAATGCTTGGCTGGCAGGTGTTCCCGCTATATTAGGTTATGAATCTGCATATCGTGCAGAAGGAAAACCTAACTTTAATTATTTAGAAGTTACTTCTTTGAAGGAGTTGCTTGACAGTTTAAAGAAGCTAAAATCAGATATAAACTTACGTCAGACTTTAGTAAATAATGGTCAATTACAAGCAGAACAAATTAATCCCGCTCAAACTACTAAAAAGTGGCGTTACTTTCTCACAGAAATTGCAATTCCTGCTTTTGATGACTGGTGTTCTAAATCTAGTTTAGTTCAAAATATGATTCTCGAAACTCGTTATTTATCTTGGGTGATTCATCGAGGAAAGTCTAAAATTATGTCTGTGGCATCAAATATTAAACTATGAAACTATTTTACTACAAACGTCGAGATGGGTTTAGTAATTTTGGAGATGAATTAAATAATTGGTTATGGCATAAACTTCTACCAGAATTTTTTGATGAAGATGAAACAACGACTTTTATTGGTATTGGAACTCTATTAAATCAACTCTTACCTCAACGAATTCCCCAAGCTCAACGTTTAATTATTTTTAGTACAGGCGTAGGTTATGAACAACCATTAAAAACTTTAGATAAAAATTGGAAATTGTATTGTGTTCGAGGAAAATTATCTGCTAAAAAGTTAGGTTTATCTCCTGATTTAGCAATTACAGACGGGGCAATTTTAACGAGACGTTTATATCAACCTTCACTGGAAAAAATTTATCGTTTTACTTTTATGCCCCATATTCATCATGCCACTTTTGCAGGAGAAAGATGGCAGAATATATGTGAACAAATCGGATTTCATTATTTAGATCCCCGCTCCTCAGTAGATGAAGTTTTATCTACTATTAGTCAAACAAAAATTTTACTAGCTGAAGCAATGCATGGCGCAATTATAGCTGATACTTTTAGGGTGCCTTGGAT
Source organism: Dapis brunnea BLCC-M229 (assembly GCF_050015995.1). NCBI lineage: Bacteria > Bacillati > Cyanobacteriota > Cyanophyceae > Oscillatoriales > Microcoleaceae > Dapis > Dapis brunnea. Next base: position 98,586 of record NZ_JBNHEP010000080.1, read on the forward strand.
TCCTATTATTACAAGTCCAAGAATTTTACCGTTTAAATGGCAAGATTGGTGTTCTTCAATTGCTGTAGAATACTATCCTTATTTTCTTTCACCTTTGGTTAAATCTTATCCCCAATATGCAGGTGGAATTCGTTCCTCTCTAAATGCTTTTAGTCATTGGAAAAATAGTTTACTCCAATTCCCTAACTTCAGACAAATTTGGCAACAACAAGAACAAGTTTCTGGTACACAACTGCTGAAAATTTCTCAAACTGGACGACAACAATTGAGTTCAGATACTCAACTTGAAAGTTTAACAGTTCAACTGGAAGAAAAACTTGATATCTTGAGAAAAGATTGGTGTTCTAATCTATATTCCCCACGACAAAATGTAGAATAAAAAATTAGGAGACAGGAGACAGGAGACAGGAGACAGGAGACAATTATAGTGGTCATAATTGAGTAAGTAATTAAGTATCCATGCTTAATATTTTCCTGAGAATCTGACTCCTGAGAAAGCCCAATGAATCGGAGATATATAGTATAAATACTTACCAAGCTACGTTTTTTTATACTACTTTCAATGTTATATCAAATCCGGGGGAATTGGACATAAAAAAATTCTCCAATCGTCATAACTACTCAATCTTTGTAATTCTCTCCCCTTCTGACTCCTGACTCTTGACTTCTCCTCCACCGGAGGGGTTATACCAATTTTAAAAAAGAATGTTACGAATAATAAGAGGGATAAAATGATTTTACAGGAGATATCCCTTTGACTAATAGGATAAGTTGTGAACTAAGAAATGGCATCGAAGTTATTCCCATACGACTCCTGACTCCTGTCTTCCCCTCCACCGGAGGGGTTAGGGGTGGGTTGACTCAAACAAAAATCCCCTAGCTATTTGTAGCAAACATTTATCACGCTTGGTATTAGGGGTGGGTTGACTCAATTACGACTTATATCATGTCCGGTTGAACAGTTATAAATAATTAGGCAGGAGACAGGAGGTAGGAGGTAGGAGGTAGGAGGTAGGAGATAGGAAATAGGAGATAGGAGGTAGGAGATAGGAGATAGGGAAAAAAGTGTTTTCATCACGCTCTTATCCGGACATGGTATTAATCAATCTATAACTGTTTAACCGGATTTGATATTACAAGTTGACGTTCCGAATGTGGGTTCTAAATGAATCTTAGGTGGTGGTGGTGCATTCTAATGGTAGTGCATTGTAATTATTTTTGTTACGAGATATGGTAATGGGAGCATCTTGATCCCTGTACAGACGTTGCCAACGTCCCTACTATTTACCATTACTATGCAGGACTACTGAATCTTAGACTAGGAAATTTTTTTCCAACTGTTTTCTGTTCCCTGCTATAGCAATTCTTATACTTAGGTGAAAGGAAACAGAAAAGAAGAAAAACAAATCTATTTCAATTTTACAAATTCTATTCTATTATACCAATTTGAAAAAATAATGTTGCGAATAGTAAGGGGAATAAAAATATTTTTCAGAAGATTTTCCTTTGACAAAAAAGATAATTTCCGAACTAAAACATGGTATTAAAGGCATTTATTCTGACTCCTGACTCCTGAATTCCCCTCTTGGGAGGGGTTAGGGGTGGGTTGACTCCTAAAAAATACTCTAGTCATTTGTAGCAAACATTTATCAAAATGATATTAGACATTTCCAATAATAAAAAATCAAATCAATTATGGCACTATACTTCATCAATTATTTCCACCTACTCCCTAGCCCCTCTTTTCTGGAGAGGTCTATTGTAAACCCAACTTCCGCAAAATAGGAATAATAATATAATGACTCACACCCAGACAAAAACCACCAATACAACCTAACAAACTAAAGAAACTTATACTAGCAAAAAACTCTAATAAATTAGGATGACTTTGAGTCACAACAATAAACTCTAAAAATAACTTGGGAAATATATTTAATTGCTCCAAACTCAGAAAAACTATCGGTGTTAAACCAGCAACCAACAAAGCATAAACCGAACTATGCTTTCTTAAACCCAGACCCAGAGTCATCACACCAGTCGCTACCCCCACAGATAATTTACCCATAATTTCTAGAATAATTAAATCTTCTGTTGTCGTGTAGACAGTGGTCGCAACTTGAGAAAATTGCCAACATAACTGACCTAAAATATAACCGATCGTTCCCATAAATGCAGTGCGCCAATAACGACGACGCTGACCAAAACCTCCCACATCAGTTAAACCAATTCCCGTTCCCAAACCTGCCAAACCAAAAACAACTATTTCCGGACCGATAGTCACAGGAACACCCGACATCATCAACAAAAAATTAGTAAATAAACTAAAACTAGCAAAGCGATCGCCAACTCCCGACCAATAAGCAAAAATTAATCCGAATATTGCCCCAATACTTCCCCCAACTCCTCCCAATATCATTTCCCAAATTGTATCGACACAACCTGCAAGTGTTTGATTAACTATTTGGGATGCAGTATGAGAAAGTCTACTAATATTGTAGCTCAGGTTTATCAACTGAAGCTTCAAGAAATTTTTAACCCTTGTGCGAAAAGCAGATATTCCCAGAGACCTCTTTTGCTGTCGATAAATTTTAGCTAAACGGACTTGAACCTCTGCTGCTGTAGCTGGTCGTTGAGCTGAATCTAAACTAACCATATCATCAAGTAAGTTAGCCAAAGTCGGATTAACAGGTTTCAACTGTCGCCACTTCAGTTTACCAGTAGAGGGGTCTTCCAATTCTGCCGGATATTGACCAGTCAGTAAATGAATGCAAGTCCGACCCAAAGCATAAAAATCTGTAAAAGGACCTATTTCACCTCCAGCAATTTGTTCTGGGGGACTATATCCAGGGGAAACTAACCGAGTTGTACTGCGTTTTGCCACAGTTTCTGTAGGTCTGATTTTATAATTACTCATTTGTTTCACTCCCCCAAAGTCAATGATTACCAGTTGACCCTTGTTTTTTCTTTGATGACGAGAAAAAGTTTGGGAGAATTTTGTCAGGGAGGAATTTTCCACTCCTCGCAACATTAAATTAGATGGTTTAATGTCCCTGTGAATAATTTTTCGGCGGTGTAGTTCCCATAAAATTTCTACAGCTTGGGAAAGCCAGTTGATAACATATATATCGGGACATCCTTGGGGATGTTGTTCGACAATTTCCTCTAAGGTACAACCATCTATTTTTTCCATGACCAAACATGGCAATAACCCTTGGCTAGAATGGCCACCTTCTGACTGACGATTTCGCTTGCGCAGGTGAAAATAGTTTTCTGGTTCTACTTTGGGAATGCCTGAATGACGTAAACTAGCTAGGACCAACGCCTCCTGGTCAAATAGTTCAAGAGCCTTGGGGGAAGTTTCAAGTAATACTTTTAGAATACGTTCAGTTTGAGTTTTTTGGTCCCAAACAATGTAGATTTTGGCAAATCCACCTGTACTTATTCTTCGCAAGGGAATGTAGCGATCGTTTAGTAAGAGTGGGGTTCCACAACTTTGACAAAATTTATTGCCCCATGTCTGGATTGGATTTGGACAATGGGGGTTTATACAATGGATTTTTGATAATAGGGACTGATGCACAGCACATCTACATTAGAGTATGGGTTAAGGACAATGAGAAAATTACCTATTATTTTCACATTTCCTCACAGCAGTTATCAGGGATAAAGACTACCTCTACAAAATTAATATAGCGTTTAATTAGAGTATAGAAAGAAAGAAATAACAAATGCAAAAGGTTATAATTATTGGATCTGGCCCAGCAGGATTATTGCTAGCCCACTATCTACTCAGTCGAGGAAATTACCAGGTTGAGATTTATGAAAGTCGGCTCGATCCTCGATTGGCAAAACAATCAAATCAGCGTACCTTCCCAATTGCTCTACAGTCACGAGGTCTAAATGCTATTGAGCAGATTTTTGGGTTAAAAGTAGCTTTAGCAAAAAAAGGAGTTTGGTCTCAAGGAGTTTTAATTCATGGCAAACAGGGCCAACCTCGTCGGATTAACCGGAAGATGCCTACACTACTCATTGACCGCAATCAACTTAATTTGGCACTATTGGAATATCTGCTAGAGAAGCATAGTCAGGAGTTGGTGACTGTCAAATTTGATTGTTCCTGCGTTGACATTAATCTAGAAAGTCACGAAGCGATCCTCGAGCACAACAATGGAGAAAGGTTTACGGCTAAATACGATCGTCTGGTGGGAGCTGATGGAGTACGTTCCCAGGTACGGGAGGTATTGAGTGCTAGATCGGATATCCAATGTCAACAGGATTTTATCCCAGATGTATACAAATCATTGCACGTTCCCAGAATTACGTCGGATAAAACAGTAGAGCTGGTAGGAAACTACGTTCACACTTCAACTTTGGGCAAAGGAATTCGATTAGTTCTAGCTCCTCAACCTGACGACTGGCTTCATGGAACGCTGATTTTTCCCCTTGACAATAATCCACTGGACAATTGCACTACTGATGAAGAAGTTCTAGCTTATTTTCAAGAGAACACCCCATTTCTCAAATCTGTAATGCGGTTAGAAGATGTTGCTGTCCTCCGGCAACGCCCTGTATCAAAAATTTTGACCGTGAAGTGCGACCGGATGCACGTCGGCGATCGCATTTTGCTTGTTGGTGATGCTGTCCATGCAGTTTCTCCATCAATTGGACAAGGATGTAATGCTTCACTGCAAGATGTGCAAGTATTTGCTCAATGTTTAGATCGGTATGAGGATAAGTGGGAAGAAGCTCTTCCAGCTTTTACAGCGGAGCGACTATCAGATGTTCATGCTTTGCGAGAACTATCAGATTATACCTTTCCCCGCTCAAAACCTATGATGCTAGAATTTGTTTTTCGCCTGACCGTTGGTAAGAAACTAAGACCTTGGTTTCCATTGCTGACAAATCCTCTGCCAATGGAGTTGATAATGGAGAGCGAACTTCCCTATTCTGAAGTGCTGAAACGAAGTGAAGGCTGGATTAATCGAGTAAAAGAATCAATGCAGAATTAAATCCTAGGTTTTTGTGCAAATGCCCCATCTCCATCTCCTCCCTTTTGTCCTTTTGGTAATGGTAAACTACTCATAAAATTACATAGGAAAGTATCAAACTTAAGTTGACAAACTTCGGGTATCTCTTCTGATTACAGATTTTACCCGATCTACAACTTTCAGTTCATCTTTCTATTTATCAAGGGCACAAAGAAGACATTCCATAAGTATAGAAACTATTTAGGAGAAACTTTTTTATTCTACCATTCCTAAACTTGCTTAACGAACTACCAAAAATTAATTTTTTTATCATTATTACTTAGAATTTATTGATTTTTCCGAGATGTCTAATCCCTGGGGTTTCGGCCAAAAATGAAGTAAACTAGGGTGAATATAATAAAAATTAAACTCAACGACAAATAAACCTAGCCAATGACTGAGACAAAAACAATTAAAATAGGCAATTATCAAACCCATGAACTCATTCACCAAAGCGAACGTACCCTAGTCTATCGCGGTATAAATATCGAAAGTGGGCAACCGATCATTATCAAATTGATGGCTCAGGAATATCCTTCCTTTAACGAATTAGTCCAGTTTAGAAATCAATACGCCATTGCCAAAAATCTAGACATTCTCGGTATTATCAAACCATACTCTCTCTTGCGTTACAAAAATGGCTACGCTCTAATCATGGAAGATATAGGAGCCATCTCCCTAGCAGAATATCAGCGCCAATTCTCTGTATCCATCGAACAATTTTGGGAAATTGCTCTTTCTATAACAGAAATTCTCCACCATCTCCATCAAAATCAAATTATTCATAAAGATATCAAACCAGCAAATATATTAATTCATCCAGAAACAAAACAAGTAAAATTAATAGACTTTAGTATCTCATCGTTACTGCCCAAAGAACGAACAAGTTTGCAAACTCCCAATGTCTTAGAAGGAACTCTCGCTTATATTTCTCCCGAACAAACAGGAAGGATGAATAGAGGGATAGACTATCGCAGTGATTTTTATTCTCTAGGAGTAACCTTTTACGAACTGCTGACGGGGAAACGCCCCTTTGAAAGTGAAGAGCCTCTGGAACTGGTCCACGCACACATGGCCAAAACCCCTCCAGCAATTCCTGAATCCCAAGTGCCGACAGCCTTAGCTAATATAGTTATGAAATTGATGGCAAAAAATGCGGAAGAAAGGTATCAAAGTGCATTGGGTCTAAAATATGACCTAGAAAAATGTCGGGTTGAATATCTGAAAACGGGAAAAATCGAACATTTTACTCTGGGAAAACGAGACCTGTGCGATCGCTTCTTGCTCCCAGAAAAACTGTATGGAAGGGAAAAAGAAGTAAAAACTTTGCTTGATGGCTTTGAAAGAGTAGCAGCACGACAAACAGAAATGCTCCTAGTAGCAGGATTTTCTGGGATAGGGAAAACCGCTGTGGTCAATGAAGTGCACAAACCGATAACTAGACAAAAAGGGTACTTTATCAAAGGCAAATTCGACCAATTTAATCGCAACATACCTTTCTCTGCCTTTGTCCAAGCCTTCCGAGATTTAATGGGACAATTACTCGGAGAAAGCGATGCCGAATTGCAAGAGTGGAAAGGAAAAATCCTAGAAGCAGTGGGAGAAAATGGACAAGTGCTCATTGATGTTATTCCTGAACTAGAAAGGATTATCGGAGCGCAGCCTCCCGTCCCCCAACTAGAAGGCAGTGCAGCTCAGAACCGCTTTAACCTTCTGTTTGAGAAATTTATCGCCGTCTTCACTAGCAAAGAGCATCCCTTAACACTTTTTCTAGATGACTTGCAATGGGTGGACTCAGCATCGTTAAATTTGTTGAAAGTGCTAATGGGAGATACTCGAAGGGGATATTTGCTGCTGTTGGGGGCATATCGAGATAACGAAGTTTTTCCCGCCCATCCGTTGATGTTAACTTTAGGGGAATTAAAGAAACAACAAACAAAAATTTCGACAATTACCCTCACCCCCTTGTCTGTCGGTCACATCAATCAATTGGTGGCGGAAACTCTGAGTTGTTCGGTAGAATTAGCTACTCCCTTAACAGATTTAGTCTATCACAAGACAAAAGGCAATCCCTTCTTTACTACCCAATTCTTAAAAGGATTGTATGAAGATGATTTGATTACTTTTAATCAAAATTTGGGATATTGGGAATGCGATTTGGTGAAGGTGCGAGATGCTGCCCTCACGGATGATGTGGTGGAATTTATGGCAGGACGCTTGCATAAATTGCCGGAAGAAACCCAAGAAGTCCTCAAATTAGCTGCCTGCATCGGGAATCAATTCGACCTAGAGACCTTAGCCATTATCTGCGAAACCCCTTTGGAGGAAGTCGCAGCCGATCTGTGGAATGCTCTACGAGAAGGGTTGATTTTACCCCAGAGCGAAGCCTACAAGTTTTTCCAAGAATGGAAAAAAAAGGATGCTCTGGTGGATAAAATTGAAATTACAGTAGGTTATAGGTTCTTACACGATCGCGTTCAACAAGCTGCTTATTCTTTAATTCCTAGCGTTCGCAAACGGAAAACCCATTTGAAAATAGGAAAAATCCTGTTAAAAAGCTGCTCCGAAGCAAAGCAAAGCGAAAATATTTTTATGATTGTTAATCAATTAAACATTGCAATTGATGCGTTCGTCTCAACTCCTGAAAAATTGCAACTTGCTGGTTTAAATCTCATTGCAGGAAAGAAGGCGAAAACTGCAACGGCTTATGCTTCTGCTAGCGAATATTTATCTCAAAGTTTGAGCTTGCTTCCCGGAGATTGTTGGACGAGTCAATATAATCTAACCCTTGATTGTTATATTAATGCGATTGAATCTGAGTATCCTAATGCTAATTTTGAACGGGCAAGTGCTTTAGCAGAAATTGTCTTAAACAATGCTCGTAACTTACTCGATCGCGTGCGAATTTACGAAATAAAAATTCAAATGCACGTTGCTCGGCTGGAAATGATGGCAGCAGTGAATTTAGGATTAAAAGTATTAAATATGCTGGAAGTAGAATTAGTAGAAATTCCTCCCGGACAATTAGAAGTTGAAGCCTTAATCGATCTTCCTGAAATGCAAGACTCCCATCATCTCGCAACTATACGAATTTTAATGAGTCTGATTTCATCTGCTTATTTTGCCGATCCTCCATTGATGCCGAAAATTATCTTTACGACAATTGCACTATCTCTTAAGTATGGAAACTCGTTTCATTCTGGTTATGGGTATGTGCTTTATGGATTATTACTGTGCGGTCCCCTCCAAGATATCGAATTAGGCTATCGTTATGGTAAACTTGCATTGAAATTATTGGAGCGATTTGTAGCTAAAGAGATCGAGCCACGAATTTTGCTAGTTTTTAACGGCAATATTCGGCACTGGAAAGAACATACTAAAACAACCCTTAACCCCCTGCAAGATGCAATTCAAATCGGATTAGAAGTTGGAGATATTGAATATGTCGGTTATGCCAGTACAAACTGTAGCGATCAAACTTTTGCGATCGGCGAACCTTTAGATGCTTTACATCAGAAACGTGAGGCTTATTTGAATTTAGCAATCAATCTTCAGCAAGAATATACCATTCAACATCATTCAATGGGCTTGCAAGTTGTTAAAAATTTGTTAGGCCAAAATGATTGTCCCTATTTATTAACAGGTTTGGTTTTTGATGAGGCGAAAATGCTGCCTATTTTTTTAGAGTCGCGTAATGCTGCTTTATTATTTAATTTATATCTTGCTAAAGGTAGACTTTGCTATCTTTTCTATCAATTTAATGAAGCATTAAGTCATTTGGAACGTGCAGCCCAATATATGGAAGCCGTTGTGGGTATGGTTACGGTCGGCGAGCAAAATTTTTATCATTCTCTGGCAACTTTAGCTACGATCGCTGACGTTCTCAAGCAAGGTGACCCTGGGATATCCCAAGTTGCCAACAATCAGAAAATAATGCAATATTGGGCTAGGCAAGTTCCAGAAAATTACCAACACAAATACGATCTAATTGAAGCAGAAGGGTATCGCGTTTTAGGGAAAAACATGGAAGCAATGGAAGCTTACGACCGCGCCATAGCCGGAGCCAAAGAAAACGAATACATTCAAGAAGAAGCTCTAGCTAACGAACTGGCTGGCAAATTTTATCTTGCATGGGGAAAAGAGAAAATTGCTTGCACCTATCTAATTGATGCCTATTATTGTTACGCTCAATGGGGAGCTAAAGCCAAAACCGACGACCTAGAAAAATGCTATCCCAAATTGCTCTCTCCCATTCTCGAACGGCAACAGTTGGGGAGGAATGCTAATAGTACGATAGCGACTCTCATAAAAGGAACAGTTGCCCAGACCAATACCTCCACTGGGGAGCTATTAGATTTAGCTACCCTAATGAAGGCATCCCGCAGTCTTTCCCAAGAAATTGACCTCAAGAGCGCCATTGCCAACTTCATGGCAGTCATCCAAGAAAATGCTGGAGCCGAAACCGTTGCTATCATGCTCTTTCAAGAAAATACTCTCATGCTGACAGCCCACGTTGCAGGAGAGGAAATGTCTGTAATGAACACTCCAGTTGAGACAAGTAACAAAGTGCCTTTAACTCTAGTTAATCAAGTCAAAAACACGCGAGCTTACCTGGTATTAGATCGTGACCAAGAAAACAACAACTATAGCCGAGATGACTACATCCAAAAGCATCAACCACAGTCAGTATTATGTATACCTTTAATTGACAGAGGCCAACTTATCGGCATTCTTTATCTAGAAAACAATCAAGTATCGGGAGCATTCACCAGCGATCGCATAGAAATCTTGAATTTGCTCTGTTCCCAAGCCACCATAGCACTGCAAAATGCCCAATTATACCACAAAGAACAACTGGCACGAAACGATTTACAACAAGCATTAACAGATTTACAACAGGCACAATTGCAATTAGTTCAAAGTGAAAAAATGGCAACCTTGGGCAATCTTGTCGCCGGAGTCGCCCACGAAATTAATAATCCTGTTGGTTTTATCGGTGGCAATGTGGATGCAGCCCAAGAACATTTGCAAGATTTGCTATCAATTCTTTCTCTCTATCAACAAAACACCTCTCCTCCTAAAGAAATTGTGGAAGAGATTGAAGAACTAGAACCAGATTTTATTGCCGAAGATTTCCCCAAACTAATTGCGTCAATGGAAGAGGGGTGCAATATCATTCGCAATATCAGCACATCTCTACGAACATTTTCTCGCACCGATACCGCCAGCAAAACCCAGTTTAATCTACACCATGGGATAGATAGCACGTTATTAATCTTAAAATACCGCCTGAAAGCAAACGAGCAAAGACCTGCTATTGAAATTGTCAAAAAATATGGGGATATTGTGGAAGTTAAATGCTATCCAGGGCAACTAAATCAAGTGTTTATGAACTTATTGGCCAATGCAATAGATGCTTTAGATGAAAGCAATCAAGGAAAAACTTTTTCAGAAATAGAAAAAGAACCAAATCAGATTAATATTAGCACAGAATTGAGCGCAGACAAAAAAAACGTTATCGTGGAAATTGCTGACAATGCTATGGGAATACCCGAAGAAATAAAAGCTAGGATATTTGAGCAAGGATTTACTACTAAAGGAGTGGGGAAAGGAACGGGTTTGGGAATGGCGATCGCTCATCAAATCGTTACAGAAAAACACGGTGGCAAGATTAGCTGTGATTCAACAGTTGGGCAAGGTACAATTTTTACGATCATGATTCCTAGATAAAATATAGCCCTCCTGGAAACTGTAGCCAGATTCACCAACGAAGCATTCCGGCTGCATTAATGATGAAAACCGACAACTTTCAATAATTAATAATTAACAATAGACATCTCCGATAATCAAAAATCAAATCAATTATCATCCAGAAATAATCAATTATTTTCCCCTACTCCCTACTCCCTCTTTTCCGGAGAGGTCTAATTAATAATTAATAATTACCTCTTCTTGAAAACGGATAGGATTAATTAAAAGGGAATTTTTTTTCTTTTCAAGGGGAGATTGGATATGGCGTTTAGCTAACGCACAACTTCGTTTTTCATGTCGCGCAGCGAAACGGCTGTCGCCGACATGAAGCGGAGCGGTTCTGCAAGAGCGGGAAACTTCGCTATCCCATCCTACTCCATGCTCCGCAAACGACCGCTTTTTCTCCTTTAAAGGAGAGGCTTTAAACCCTTATTTTTCGGTAAAGATTTATCATAGTTGGACTTTTGGCCAAAAATGAAGTAAACTAGGCTGAGGAAGAGAAAAATTAGACTCAACGACAAATAAACCAAGCCAATGACTGAGACAAAAACAATTAAAATAGGCAATTATCAAACCCATGAACTCATTCACCAAAGCGAACGTACCCTAGTCTATCGCGGTATAAATATCGAAAGTGGGCAACCCGTAATTATCAAATTGATGGGTCACGAATATCCGAACTTTAACGAATTAGTGCAGTTTAGAAATCAATACGCCATTGCTAAAAATCTACACATCCCCAGTATTATTAAACCATACTCGCTCTTACGTTACAAAAATGCCTATGCTCTAATCATGGAAGATATAGGAGCTATCTCCCTCGCCGAATATCAGCGACAATTATGTGTGTGCATCGAACAGTTTTGGGAAATTGCTCTTTCTATAACAGAAATTCTGCACCATCTGCATCAAAATCAAATTATTCATAAAGATATCAAACCCGCAAATATATTAATTCATCCAGAAACAAAAGAAGTAAAATTAATAGATTTTAGTATCTCATCGTTACTGCCCAAAGAACGAACAAGTTTGCAAACCCCCAATGTCTTAGAAGGAACTCTAGCTTATATTTCTCCGGAACAAACAGGAAGGATGAATAGAGGGATAGACTATCGCAGCGATTTTTATTCTCTAGGAGTAACATTTTACGAACTGTTGACAGGAAAACTGCCCTTTGAAAGCGAAGACCCTCTGGAATTAGTCCATGCACACATGGCCAAAACCCCTCCAACAATTCCTGAATCCCAAGTACCGACAGCCTTAGCCAATATAGTTATGAAATTAATGGCGAAAAATGCAGAAGAAAGGTATCAAAGTGCTTTGGGGCTAAAATATGACCTGGAAAAATGTCGGGTTGAATATATTGAAACTGGGAAAATCGAACCTTTTGGTTTAGGAGAGCGGGACTTGTGCGATCGCTTCTTGCTTCCAGAAAAACTCTACGGACGTGAAATTGAAGTCCAGAACCTTCTTGATGCTTTTGAAAGAGTCGCAGCCCCCATTGGTAAGGAAGGAGGAGCGGAAATCATGCTCGTAGCTGGATTTTCCGGTATTGGGAAAACTGCGGTGGTAAATGAAGTTCACAAACCCATCACCAGACAGAAGGGATACTTTATCAAAGGGAAATACGACCAATTCAATCGCAATATACCCTTTTCTGCCTTCGTTCAAGCATTGCGAGATTTAATGGGGCAATTACTCGGAGAAAGTGATGCCCAATTGCAAGAGTGGAAAGAGAAAATCCTAGAAGCAGTAGGAGAGCAAGGGCAAGTTCTCATAGAAGTCATTCCCGAACTGGAAAGGATCGTTGGAGAACAGCCAAGCGTGGCGGAACTCTCTGGCAATGCAGCCCAGAATCGATTCAATCTCCTATTTGAGAAATTTATCGCCGTCTTCACCAGAAAAGAACATCCTCTAACCCTATTTCTTGATGACTTGCAATGGGCGGACTCAGCCTCGTTAAATTTATTGAAAGTATTGATGGGAGACACTCAAACTGTATCCACTCAATATGATGGGGTAGGGAATGATTATAACTGCCAAGACCAATCA
>NZ_JBNHEP010000081.1:0-1434 GCF_050015995.1 Dapis brunnea BLCC-M229
TCGGGAACCCTACTGCTTATTAGGCAGCAGAACGAGTCGCACTGTTTTGGCAAACTGCACCATTTGTTGATATAATCCATCAGCTTTTCGATCGTCTCTAATATCGTTGACTTGGATAAAGTGATCGGCGACTAAAACTACCCGGTTTGAATCCCAAATTTTTTCTTGTTGGCCAAAATGCTGATAAAATAACTTGGCTACTGATGCAGCTACAGCATCATGAGACATGGCTAAATCTACCTTAGCAAATATTACTTCCCCTGGCTGTACATAAGCATTGCCTGAAGCTTGGCTGAGAATTTTTTCAACCATTGTCATTGGCCGAGGTGAAGTTTCGTTTTGAGGAATCGATAGCTGACCGCTTCGTCGCTTATGATTATATGGGATTAAGCCTCCTGCATCGGTAAGTGCTTTAATTACGGGATTATCCAGTTTGTGTCCGATGATTTCTACAGGCAGGCCAATATTAAGACTATTGCGATAAAAGATTTCCCCAAACGATCGAGCGCGTACTTTTTTAATTCCTGCAGCTTTGAGGGCAATGGGAGCAATTTCACGACTAGAACCGCAGCCAAAGTTTTCTCCTGCTTCAATAACCTCATATCCTAGTAATTTCCCTTCTCCAATTAAATGTTCTAAAGCATAATGCTTTAAATATTCAGGGGAATCTGTGGTTGCTCGGTTAGCTGGTATAATATCGTCAGTATTAATGTCATCTCCGAGATGAAGAACTTTTTGTAGTCTACTCATAAATTCGGCCTCAAAAGATTAGTGTTAAGAATTTAGAAGTCAGTAAATTCCATAACAAGAAAAACTTACCATCAAAAAGGCAAAATTTTGTCGAATCTACACCAATTAACATCTCTCAAAAATTTACCCAATAAACTCTGAGTCAAAATGCCAGCGCCTAATCATATCATGTCTGGTAGCATCGTTTGTGTAAAACTTGAGCGATTGCCTCTGGCATACTTCGCGAACGCTACTCTTCAACCCCTGGTTAGACGATCGGTAGGCCACCAATAAAAACAAGCGATCTCCTCAATGAGCGATGGCTGTTTCAGTATTTTGAAGTGCGGAATGTGAGTTCCTAAGGTTGACAAAAAACTAAACTACTGATAGATTACATTAGTGTGATTTTAAACCAAGAATAAAACACTTTTTCTGCTAAAAACCTTTCATAGTAGGAAAGGTTTGTCTTAATCTCAAGTTAAATGACTATAATTACTACAACTCATACTAAATCTATGAAAGCAGTTGTTAAATATATAGATTAGATGTCACCCATATCTATGTTCTGTCAGCTCTAAGTTAGAGAAATTCTCAGGACTTACTATTGTAATTGTAGAAGTTGTAGGCTAATCACATCGGCCTCTTGCATGAGAGACTGTTTGTAAAAAAAAGCTAAAGATGGCCATGAAGAAGTATTTAAGGTAG
>NZ_JBNHEP010000082.1:0-24938 GCF_050015995.1 Dapis brunnea BLCC-M229
ATTCTTTTTTGGTTACCCTTATTGATTTAGACGATACGATCGCTCCCTATTTTATTAATCCATTTGATTGGTCTTGGCACTACTTAATCATTCCCTACCCCATCATATTGAGTGGATACTTATATAGCCTTACTAATATCATGTCCGGATAAGAGCGCGATCAAAAAACTTTCTCCCTTTTATACTTTCTTTTTCCCCTCTTCCCTCCCGACTCCTGACTTATTTATAATTATTCAACCAGACATGATATAAATCCTATTCCCGGAGCATTTCAGCAGAAAAAACCCACTCAGAGATTAGCTGAGACTTATGACTTATGACTTATGACTTATGACTTATGATTTGGTATTATTTAGTCAATGATGCAATAATATTTCGGCACTATGAGCGATAATGTTGTTCTGTTATGCCTGAAATTCCCCAATTTCCCGAAGCTCTTGCCGAGGCCCTAAATAATTTCCCAGAGCTCAATTTAGACCTACCCGACCCAGAAGATGAAAATATTCCCGACTCTGAGTTTGAAAATGTAGTAGATACAGCATGGAAAGTTTGCGATCGCTTTGACCTCCAGACCGAAATTTGGCGAGGCCGTATCCTGAGAATCATTAGAGACCGAGAAAAGAAAGGAGGCGATGGACGGGGTAGCGGATTCCTAAATTGGCTTAAGGAAAGAGAAATTAGTAAGAGCCAAGCTTATGCCTTAATAGAATTGGCCAATAGTGCTGATACTTTAATAGATAAAGGACATTTAGACCCAGACTCCATCAATAACTTTAGCAAAAGAGCTTTTGTAGAAACGGCCAAATCTCCCACAGAAGTCCAACAAATGGTCACAGATGCAGCCAAAAAAGGCGATCGCATCACCAGACGAGAAGTTAAGCAACTAGCAGACGAATGGACTGCCGTTAGTTCGGATTTGCTTCCAGACGAAATTAGAGCTAAGGCCACCTCCGGTTCCATGCCACCACGTTATTTAGCTCCCCTAGTCCGAGAAATGGAAAAATTACCAGAATCTCATTTAAGCGCAATTCAAGAGGAAATAGTCCAAAGTCCAGAGTTAGATACCGTCAAGCAACTAACCTCAGATGCTCGTAACCTATCCAAATATCTTGATGCTGCAGCCAAAGTTCAAGCATTGAATGAATCATCATTAGATATGGAAATGGTATTAGAAGAAGCCTTAAGATTGGAATGTCTCAATATAGTTTCTGATCTAGTAAAACAGTCTGCTCAATTAGAAACAACAATGGCTAAACTTTATAGTAGCTGGAAGCGAGTAGGTAATCTCTCAGAACGGTTATTTGTTGATACTGGCGCTAGTACACCTCATCTAAGACACTTATTAGGGTGTCTCGACAAACTTTCAAGTAATGTCATTGAAATGAGCTTAAATGACCTCAATAACCAAACAATTCGTTTACAAATCCTCTCGGATGGTGATTAATTATGGTTTGATGAAAAAGTCTTATGGGTTATATCAAATCCTGTTAAATACCAATTTTAAAAATTGCTGCTATGGCAAAACCTATATTTGGCAAGGATTTTCATCCACTAATTTGTAACATTCTTTGATTAAATTGGTATTACAGAGGATGTAGTCGGAATAATTGAGGGACAATTATTCCGCCGTTGTCTGCTCAAAATCCTCACCTGTGTGAGCTTAAGGGAGCAAAAACCTTGCACTTTTTTCCTAAACGCAAAGGCTTTTGCCTTTACATATAAATGCTTTTAGATTTAATCAGCAAGCCCTAATTAGCATTCAGCATTCAGCATTCAGCGGTCGGCTTTCAGCTTTTTTTCCTTTCCTGAGGAATGCTGGCTCTTGTATAGGAGCTTTTCATGTCGCGCAGCATTTCATATCGGCGACAGCAGTTTTGCTCCGCGACATATAAAGCAAAGCTTTGCCAAGCGCAAAAACCCAAACAGGTATTTGCTGATTGCTGACGGCTGAATGCTGATTGCTTTGTACCTAAATTAAATCAGGTGTATTCTCATCAAAATCATCATAACCATCATAAGCATCATCACTATCATCATCATCATCATCTATTAAGTCATCCTCTAGGTCATTAGGGAAATTAGAGTCAAAATTATCAGGTGGGAAATCTGAATCAAAATTACCAGGTGGGAAATCTGAATCATCTAAAACTGACCCAGGCTTATCTTTAACCGGAGAAAACTCAGACATACTATCATCAATAAATTGACTTTCATTTTGAGGTATGCTTTGAGAATCTGCCAAATTCTGATTCATAGATGGCAAATTTAGACTACTTTCTAATTCTAATGAACGCGCTGTCTGATCGTCTAAAACCACACTCTGCAAATCATCTTCCTCAAACATATCCATATCATCATCCCAATTCTGTTCCAAACGATTAATCTCTGCACTCAGGGCATCTTCATAAGCATTAAACCCAGTACCAGCAGGAATCAATCGCCCAATAATCACATTCTCCTTCAATCCCCTTAACCAATCAGACTTACCCTCAATCGCAGCCTCCGTCAACACCCGTGTAGTCTCTTGGAAACTAGCTGCTGAAATAAAGCTATCTGTATTCAGCGATGCTTTTGTAATCCCCAACAACATTGGTGTATATTGAGCAGTTGCCCCACCTGTAATAGACATCGCCTCATTAACCTGTTCCACCTGTCGCAACTCTATCAACTCCCCAGGCAACATAGTAGTATCACCACCATCATCAATCCTCACCTTAGCTGTCATCTGACGCACAATTACTTCAATATGCTTATCAGAAATATCTATACCTTGAGACTGATAAACTGCCTGCACCTGATTTACCAAGAACTTCTGACAAGCCTCAAAACTCCTCAGACAAGCCTCATAAACGCTTTCATGTTCGCGGTAATAGTTGAAGAAAGTCTCCAGAATTTCATGTGGATTTTGAGGTCCATCGGTCAGAGGTTCGCCCACCTCAACATTTTGTCCATCAGCAACAATCACATTTTGCCCATGACCTAGAGGATAATCTGTTATTGTTCCATCACTGGAGACCACGCTCACCTCTACAGTATCATCATTAACATTAACGTTAACCTGAGCTTGACCAGGATACTTGACTAAAATGCAAGACTCTTTTGGTTTGCGTGCCTCCAATAACTCCTCAATTCGAGGTAAACCCTGAATAATATCTCCAGTCTTAGTCCGCTCAAACACCAGCAGTACCAAACTATCCCCCCGTTGAACCAAATCTCCATCCATAGTCAGCAAGACGGCACCAGTAGAAACACGATAAGGTCTGCCTTTGCGTAAGATTACCTGATAACCTTCACTACCATTTTCCAAAAGTGTTTTCTCAATTTGAGACACCATACCAGAGTTTTGAATAACTGTTCCGGGAGCAATTTCAGTACCAGCAACTAACAAATCTCCTGCTGCTACAGACGGTAAAGTATTAACTGGTATTTTAATTAAATCGGCTTCTCGGACTATCAAAACACGACGAATAGCTTCCGAACCCTCTCGGATACCCCTTACCTCACCAGATTTCTTAGATAAAATCTCTGTGCGAGCCACCACAGCTCCAGCTTCGATCGTATCTCCATCTTTAACTAATAAGCGGGTACTCGTACTACCATGAGTTGTATCTGCTACCACATCCCGGCGAATGACTAAAGACTCCAGAATCACCAATTGCAAACGCATTACCCCCTCTTCTTCTGGGTCTGGTAATAACTCAATATCAGCAGCCAATTGAGGAGCCTCTTCACCAATCTCCAATACTAATTGGGTTCGCAGCAATTCTATAGCTTCTACAGATTTAACTCGTTCGCCATCCTTAAAGGGAATCCGTTGTACTGCTCGTAACTCAATGGAAGAATTAATTGATTTCTGAGAAGGTACACCAGGTTCATCAGGTACATGAAATTCAGTTACAGGTCGCAATAATAATCCAGGACCCTCTGGCGTTTCTATATATTCAATGTACTTTAACTCAGATGTTACTAACCCTGGAATTACTTCCTGTCCTGGTGTAGCAATTTGACCATCCATCAGAGTTAAATCCCCTAAATCTGTTTGATAGTCGCCACTATGTAGTTCTCCAGGCTTAATTACAACTTCTCTGAGAATATCATTTTTCTGATGTACCTCTGCAACTCCATTAGACTGACAGAAAATATCCTTAACTATCTCTGTACCAGCTTCCACATATTGACCGTCTTCTACCAAGAGCAGAGATATATCTTTATTAACTTCATGGCATTCTTCAGGAATCCATAGCAATGTACCACCTTTTGTTACTTCGTAGCCTTGTTTAGCTTTACCACGTTTGAGAACTTCTACTCCAGCATATTTAATAATCCCACCTGTAGAAGTTTGATAATTTTCGTCTAAAAGTTCAGCGATTACTTCGTGGTTGCCAACCTTACTACCAGGAGTCACTTTTAGGGCAAACCTTTGATTATCTTGAGTCTCAATTATATACTGCTCACGGTTAGCAATACTTTCCATCCGAACTTTTGCCTGGTCTAGTCGCACGCTTGCAGTAATGACTTCAATCTCACGAGGCAAATTATCATGTGCTGCGCTAGGTACTGGCAGTGTCGTAGTCATTAACTCTTCTGATTCATCTACTATTGATTCTTGAGTTTCTCCAGCCAAAACATTTATACCTGCTTGGTCTGAAACACTATACAAAGCCAAATCAGGTATTCGTACCACACCACCATGTTCAGTTACCAATTTAGTTTCAGCAATTACACTGTTAAGATTAATCTTAGTTCCATTTTTTACCATTGGTTCTGCACCTGGTGGCAGATTATATACTTCTCCTGCTAATATCCATATAAGACCACCTCTTTGAGCGATGCGAGTCGTCGATCCTTGTTTATCTACCTTTTCTTCTTGCACCACCTGAGCAAATTTAAGCTCTCCTGCAAGATCTGAGGCGACTTCTTTGGTTACTTTCTCAGTTGTTTTTCTGACCTGACCTGCTTTTTGTACTTCAGCTAAAACTGTTCCTGCTGATACCTGCTGGTCATTTTGGACCATTAAAATAGAACCTTGAGCGATGGGTACACTTTCTTTACGAGCATCATAACCTACTACGATCAGGTCAAAATTATTCTCTGCAATCATCGCCTCATCCCCATGACGAGTCCGGAATGACCTGGTACGCACATTAGATGGATACTTGACTACACCAGGAAACGGCGCTACAAATTGGCGAGCAACTTCCCCTGTAAATACACCTCCAGTATGGAATGTCCGCATAGTTAATTGCGTACCTGGTTCCCCGATAGACTGAGCAGCAATAATCCCAATAGCTTCTCCCATGTCAACCATATGACCGTGAGCAAGACTCCACCCATAACAACTTTGACAGACAGAACGCGGTGATTCACAAGTTAAAGGCGATCGCACAAACACCTTTTCCACACCTGCCTTACCTATTGCCTTAGCTAGGTCTTCTGTAAATACTTGATTTCTGACTGCCTGAATATCACCACTACTAACAATTTCTCCTGTTTGTGGATGTTTAACATCAGCAGCAATAACTCTACCTAACAGTCGATCTTTTACCGGAATCAAAACGCGATCGCCATCTTTCATACTTGTGACTGTAACCCCTCGCTTGGTGCCACAATCTGCTTCCCTAACTATTACGTCTTGAGAAACATCAACTAAACGACGAGTCAAATAACCAGAATCAGCAGTTCTCAATGCTGTATCAACCAAACCTTTCCGCGCACCATAGGAAGAGATAATATACTCTGTTACAGTTAAACCCTCCCGGAAATTCGTCTTAATTGGCAAGTCAATAATTTCCCCCTGTGGATCTGCCATCAAGCCCCGCATCCCTACCAACTGACGCACCTGGGAAATATTACCCCGCGCTCCAGAAAATGCCATCATATAAACTGAGTTCAGAGGGTCAGTTGCTCGAAAGTTACGAACTACTTCATCTTTAAGATTTTCACTCGTACTATTCCAAGTATCAATTACTTTTTGAAAGCGTTCTACTTCAGTAATTTTTCCTTTAGTATAACGTTCAGTTGTATTGCGAATTTCTTGCTCTGCTGCATCTAAAAGTTGTCGTTTAGAAGGAGGTATTTGTAAGTCATCTACACTAATAGAAACTCCTGCTTTTGTAGCATAACGGAATCCTAAATCTTTCAGCTTATTTGCCATCTGTGCAGTTCTTGCTGTACCGTAATTATCAAAAGACCAAGAAATTAGCTTTTTCAGTTGACCCTTATTGATGACTCTATTATGGAAAATCATAATTAATGGATAATGGATAATGGATAATGGATAACTTTTTAATGGATAATTAATAATTGATAATTTAGAAATATAGCAGTCCTAGTTTTATTAGTGTCATAAATATTGCAAAATAAGCGCAGATTACTATAGTTTTCATTATTAATTATTAATTATTAATTATTAATTATTTAGAGGGCGCTTTGAATTGTTTGATTGAGAATTATTCGACCAGGCGTTGTCACCACAAACTGTGTA
This sequence comes from Dapis brunnea BLCC-M229, assembly GCF_050015995.1. Lineage (NCBI taxonomy): Bacteria > Bacillati > Cyanobacteriota > Cyanophyceae > Oscillatoriales > Microcoleaceae > Dapis > Dapis brunnea. Next base: position 6,485 of record NZ_JBNHEP010000082.1, read on the forward strand.
GTCACTACTCCATTTATCTCCCGAACTTGACGAGATTTAATATAAACCTTCTTGGTCTCTCCCTCCTGACTATAATGGATTCGATACAGATGATAACGCTGCACAACCTCCCCATTTTCTAGAGTTTGCTCTAATTTCAACTCTCCCAAAGTATCAGGTAATATCTTACTATCTAACGGCATCCAATAACTCTTAACCACCACCTCATCAGATATCTGTTGTATGTCAGGAGGCATTTCTTCTGGTTTATCAGTTTCAATCTCTACATCAGGAGCTAGCCTTAAATATATATAAGTATGCAAGTCTAGCTGACCTTGTTCATAAGCTAAAACTACATCATCAAGATTAGCAAAATAAAGTTCTTTACTACCCTGGAGTTTATGGTTTTCTGCCGTTAGATAATAACAACCCAATACCATATCTTGAGAAGGCGTAATAATCGGACGACCAGTTGCAGGAGATAAAACATTATTCGATGCCAACATCAATAACCTCGCCTCTGCTTGCGACTCCAGAGATAGTGGCACATGAACCGCCATTTGGTCCCCATCAAAGTCAGCATTAAACGCCGGACAGACTAAAGGATGTAACTGAATTGCTCGACCTTCTACTAAAATAGGTTCAAAAGCTTGAATCCCTAATCTATGCAAAGTTGGAGCGCGGTTCAACATTACAGGATGACCATCTATCACTTCCTCTAACACATCCCACACATTCGGGTCTCCCCTTTGAATCAGTTTTTTGGCAGCTTTGATATTATTAACTAACCCCTGACGAATCAAGCGATGAATCACAAACGGTTGAAACAACTCAATTGCCATTTCTCGTGGTAAACCACATTGATTAATGGCTAAATTTGGTCCAACAACAATTACTGAACGCCCTGAATAATCAACCCGTTTACCTAACAAGTTTTGCCGGAAACGACCCTGTTTTCCTTCGATAATATCGCTCAAAGATTTCAGAGGTCTGTTATTTGCACCTACAACAGTTCGACCCCGACGACCATTATCAATCAAAGCATCAACTGCTTCTTGCAACATTCGTTTTTCGTTGCGGATAATAATCTCCGGTGCTAATATTTCCTGCAATCTTGCCAAACGATTATTTCTATTAATTACTCGTCGGTAAAGGTCGTTCAAATCGCTAGTTGCAAACCTGCCACCGTCCAACTGCACCATCGGACGCAGATCGGGAGGAATAACTGGAATTGCATCCAAAACCATCCATTCTGGTCTCGAACCTGTAGCAATAAAGTTGTCAATTACTCGCAAACGCTTGATTAACTTTGCTCGTTTTTGTCCTTTGGAATTAGCAATTTCTTCCCGTAGTTTTTCTGCTTCTGCTTCTAGTTCAAGGTTTGCTAATAAAGTTTGTAAAGCTTCAGCACCAATACCAACGTCAACCCCTACTATTTCTGAATCTTCACTATAAATTTGGTCTTCAATTTCTAGCCAAACATCTTCCGCTAAAAGTTGTTTATAACTTAAACTTTCGTGATTTCCTGGTTCTAATACCACATAAGCATTGAAGTAAACAATTTGCTCCACATCCCGCAATGGCATATCTAACAAAATTGCCATATAACTCGGAATACCCTTGAGATACCAAACATGGGTGACAGGTGCTGCTAATTTAATATGTCCCATGCGGTGACGGCGGACCCGTGACTCAGTTACTTCGACTCCACATCTTTCACAAACAATACCCCGATGTCGAACTCGCTTATACTTTCCACAATGACATTCCCAATCTTTCGCCGGACCAAAAATACGCTCGCAAAACAACCCATCCATTTCTGGTTTTAGAGTCCGGTAATTAATCGTTTCTGGTTTAGTTACTTCTCCTACGACGGTACCATTTGGCAGAGTTCTTTCTCCCCAAGCACGAATTCTGTCTGGAGAAGCTAACCCAATTTTGACATAATCAAATCTTTGTTCAAGTTTTGGCATTGATAATAATTGATAATTGATAATTGATAATTAATAATGGGTAATTAATAATGGATAATTGATAACTTTTTATTGGTCATTTGATTTGCTCGATTTGACAATAGTCGTCAGGAGTTTTAAGAGTTCTATACAATCTTGATTAATTGAGTTAAATCCTCTGACATCAATGTAATCTGCATGATGTAATAGTTCTAACTAATACACAGTTTCATTAGCCTCTTTCAGAGCAACAGACATTTTGTGTACAAAGTCGGCAGGACTTTCAGCGTGTTCGGCTTCGCGCACCAAAGCCCCAATTGCCGTACCACTATGAAGTAGCTGCTTTGATAGAACATACTCATGTTTCTCTTGACTAAGATACTTTGACAATTTAACAATTCGTAGTGCAAATGCAAATGATTTTTCTTTAACTACATTATTTCTCATAGTTAATTATCAATTATCCATTATCCATTATTCTTCGTTCCCTTCACTCGATAATGATTCATATACAGGACGAGATGGTGTTCGCTTTCCTGGTATATCTGCCATTAAATCAACCTCCACATCCTGAGTAGTACCATCATCCATAGTTTCTACTTTGTGAGCGGCAATATCCAAACATAGAGACTGTAACTCTCGCATCAATACCTTGAAAGATTCAGGAGTACCAGGTCGTGGAATTGCCTTTCCTTTAACAATTGCATTCAATGCTTCATTCCGACCCTGCATATCATCGGACTTCACAGTCAACAACTCTTGCAAAGTATAAGCAGCACCAAAAGCTTCTAATGCCCATACTTCCATTTCTCCAAAGCGCTGACCACCTTGTTGCGCCTTACCACCCAAAGGCTGCTGTGTCACCAAAGAATAAGGTCCTGTGGAACGAGCATGAATCTTATCATCAACTAAGTGAACCAGTTTCAACATATAAGCAACTCCCACAGTCACGGGACGGTCAAATCTTTCGCCTGTCCGCCCATCATAAACCCAAAGTTTCCCTGGATGGTTCTCATCAAACGCCCAATCTTTACCAGAATTATCCCTGGCTAATTGTAACATTCGATGCACTGTTTCCCTTGACTTTTCTGCACCGTGCATCTCATCAAACGGCACGCACTTAAACCGCACACTTAAGATTTCACCAGCCCATCCTAACAAGCACTCAAAAATCTGACCTACATTCATCCGCGAAGGTACACCCAATGGATTTAACACTACATCTAGAGGAGTACCATCGGGCAAATAAGGCATATCCTCAATGGGTAAAATTCTGGAAATAATACCCTTATTTCCATGTCGCCCCGCTACTTTATCTCCTACCTGAATCTTCCGCTTTTGAGCTACATAAACCCTGACCACCATATTTGCTCCTGGTGGCAACTCATCTCCTTTTTCTCTGGTAAATACTCGGACATCAACAATACGACCTTTTTCACCATTGGGAACTCGTAGAGAATTATCTCGTACATCCCGTGCTTTCTCACCAAAAATTGCCCGCAACAACTTTTCCTCTGGTGGTTGGTCAGATTCTCCCTTGGGCGTGACTTTACCTACAAGAATATCACCAGATTCTACCCAGGCACCAACCCGGATGATTCCCTGTTCATCTAAGTTTCGGAGACCATCTTCCCCTACATTAGGAATTTCTCTGGTAATTTCTTCTGGTCCTAATTTTGTTTGTCGGGCTTCAATTTCAAACTTTTCAATATGAATAGATGTATAAACATCGTCATATACTAAACGCTCACTAATCAGAATTGCATCCTCATAGTTATAACCTTCCCAAGGCATATAAGCTACCAAAACATTTTGCCCTAAAGCCAACTCAGCACCTTCAGTGGAGGAACCATCAGCTAATACTTGACCCGCTATTACTTGGTCTCCCTCATATACTAGAGGTCTTTGATTTAAGCAAGTATCTTGGTTAGACCGTTGATATTTACATAGTGGGTAATCTGTTTCATTACCCTCTGTATCTATCACAGATATCTTGGTTGAGTCTACATAGCTAACTTCTCCATCCGTCCGAGTAACAACTACCATACCAGAGTCGCGGGCGGCTTGAGCTTCTAGACCTGTTCCAACTAGGGGTCTGTCTGGATTTAACAATGGTACTGCTTGTCGTTGCATATTGGAACCCATCAACGCGCGGTTAGCATCATCGTGTTCCAAAAACGGAATTAATGATGTTGCCACTGAAACGACCTGCACTGGGGAAACTGCTACATAGTCTACTTGTTGAGGACTGGTGGTGGTAAAGTCTTGTCGGTAACGTACTGGTACAACGTCTCCCAAAATTTTCCCTTCCGCATCAGTCATAATATCCCCTGGTGCCACCCGCAAATCATCTTCTGCATCTGCTGTCATATATATTGGCGTGCGATCGCGCAATACCCGACCATTTTCTACTGGATAATAGGGCGTTTCTATGAATCCATAACCGTTAACTTTAGCATGGTTAGCTAGAGAGCCAATTAATCCAGCGTTCGGGCCTTCTGGTGTTTCAATGGGACAAATCCGGCCATAGTGAGAAGGATGGATATCTCGGACAGCAAATCCAGCTCTTTCTCTGGTTAATCCTCCAGGTCCCAAAGCTGATATTCTTCTTTTATGGGTTAGCTCTGCCAATGGGTTTGTTTGGTCCATAAATTGGGACAACTGAGATGAACCAAAGAATTCTTTGATGGCTGCTACTAATGGTTTTGGGTTAACCAGTGATGTTGGAGTTAATGTGTCTGCTTCGGATACGGTCATCCGCTCTCTGATAATTCGCTCTAAACGGTTTAAACCGACTCTGATTTGGTTTTGTAGAAGTTCTCCCACACTTCTAACTCGTCGGTTTCCTAGGTGGTCAATATCATCTGTCTGACCAATGTCATATTCTAAATTAATCAGATAGTCAATTGAAGCTAATATATCTTCTTTGGTTAATACTCGTACTGTGTTTGGTAAGTTTAACCTTAGTTTGTTATTGAGCTTATATCGTCCTACTCGCCCTAGGTCATATCTTTTTTGGTCAAAGAATCGACTCTGGAGTAGTTGTTCTCCACCAGCTATAGTAGGTGGCTCCCCTGGTCGTAATTTCCGATATAGTTCTAATAGGGCTTCTTCTTCTCCGTATTGTCCTTCTTTTTCTATTGTTTTTTGGAAATAATCAGGATGTCTCAAGGAGTCAAAAATTTCGCTATCTCCTAATCCCAAAGCCTTAAGTAATACTTGAGCAGAAAGTTTGCGAGTTTTATCTATCCTGACCCAAACAAGGTCATTTTTATCTGTCTCAAATTTTAGCCATGCACCTCGATTAGGAATTAGACTGGCATTATATGTACGTCGCCCACTTTTATCCGTCTCGGTTTTGTAATAAACTCCTGGAGAACGAACTATCTGATTAACAATTACCCTTTCAGCTCCATTGATGATAAATGTTCCCCTATCTGTCATTAGGGGTAGGTCTCCAATGAATACTTCTTGTTCTTTTATTTCCCCAGTTTCTTTGTTAATTAAGCGGGTGGGAACGTACATTTGCACTGCATAGCTGCTGTCTCGGCGTTTGGATTCTTCTACACTATATTTTGGTTGTTTTAGTTTATAGTTTTTAGCAATAAAGTGAAGTTCTAGCTTGCCTGTATAATCTGTAATTGGAGAATAGCTTTCTAGTTCTTCTATTAGTCCATATTCTAGGAACCATCGAAAGCTAGCCCTCTGAATTTCAATCAGATCGGGCATATTGAAAATTTGCAGGTTACTTTGGGTATCAATGTTTAATTTTTGATGAGTCATTCTTGAGTATCCTAGTGGGAGATAAGTTTTTTTTGAGAGTCAATTTTCTGGTAAAAAATCGTTAATTAAAGTTCCACAATTTAATTTACTATTGTGAAACTTTATACATTAGTAAGCTAGTTAATATTATATTTTTATAACTTTTATCAATAACTAAATGTTTTGCCATTAGTTGTTTTATCGTAAGTTCAAGTTCATAGTTTGACTGACATAAATCTAATTTTTGCCTGTTAAACTTATTCAAGTAGATGGTATCTTTTAGCCAGATTATAACTAAGGCTTCACTACTTCTTCTACAAGAATAATTGTTTCAAGGATGATGTTTTTTTTGCTATTTTCCCACACCTTACTCATATCTGTTTATAGTTTATGATGAGAGAATAATTTTTAACTATTATCATAATTTATTATTTAGTATAGTGGGTTAAACTTTTACTAGACGATCATTTCATTAGAAATTTCTCCTTTTTTTTTATACAATTATTTAAAACAGCTTTGTTTTTTTCACTAAAACGGTAAGTTCACTTTTTTTTTTAATGTTTGCAACTTGTTTATATAAATTACGTTAGTGGCTTGTTAAAAATCTGCGAACCAAAAATTTTATCTTGAGTTGAGCTGAATCTCTGTTAATAAGTTCTATATTTTATAAAAAAATTTTATCTTGAGTTGAGCTGAATCTCTGTTAATAAGTTCTATATTTTATAAATAGCTATACCGAGAACTATTTCCAATAAATTTCACTATTTTTTGTATATGGTTGTACTTTTTTTCTAGATATTAAAATCTCACTGTTATTTTTTGAATATCAATACTATCTCTATTATTAATCTTAATTATTATCAATCATATAGTTGAGTCTGAGGCAGAAACAGTTACAATAAGGCTTTTTTATAGCTTTAATTCTAATTATGAATATCCTTGGTAAATAATCTCCTTATAGATTCACAGCAACAAATTTAGTATATAGATTTACATTTGAGATATCAACATAGAGTTAAACACTTTAGGTAAAAGTGGGATTTAATAAGACACTGTTTACTAATAGAAAAAATGTCCATCTAATTTGATAACTCATTTTAGTCAAAAATCATACATATTAATATAGATTCCAGGAAAGTAAGTTAAGATATAAGTTTATGGAGAATATTATCTTAACTATATCTACTATATAGCACTTAATATTTAATAGCTGAAAATATAATTAAACACTTGAGGAAACAGCTCATATACCAATAGACAAAGACAGTAGATAATCAGATAATTTTTGCTAATACATAAAATAAAATAGCAATCTTTATTTAACAACTTACAAGGAAACACTATCGTTAAAATCAAATCATCAATTTACTCCTTTAATATATGTGGAATATCAGTTATTAAAAATGATTTGATTTAGTTACCAGAGAATTCTATTGTAACATAGATTTGATCTTTCTGTAATCTCTCTACTCTAGCTCCACATCTTTCTTGTACATATTTCCATCCAATTCACTGCAACGATGACCGTATGGTATTATATCTTAAAACCATTGACTTCCATGAATTAACTTTTTTAGGATATAGAAAAGCCAAAGAGTTGACAAGCATTTTTGCTGGTTTGTGCTGCTAGACTCTCAAATGTCACGCCTCTGAGTTCAGCAACTTTTTCGGCCACATATTTCACATAAGCAGGTTCGTTGCGTTTGCCCCGCTTTGGCACTGGTGCGAGAAATGGACAATCTGTTTCTACTAAAAGGCGATCATCAGGTACTATTTTAGCTGATTCTTGAATTTGTATAGCATTTTTAAATGTTACAATTCCACTAAAGCTAATATAAAATCCTAAGTCTAAGAACATTCTAGTTTCTTCTGGAGTACCTCCCCAGCAGTGCATAACCCCTGTGACCAATCCTTGATTTTCTTGGAAATCATACAAAATCTTTGCCATTGAAGTAGCTGCATCACGACAGTGGATAATTAATGGCTTGTTAAGTTTTTGGGCTATAGTTAGCTGCTGTTCAAAAACAAATTTTTGTTGCTCTTGATTGTCTGCTTTGTAAAAATCTAATCCTGTTTCACCTATAGCTACTACTCTAGGATCGGATTTGGCAAACTCTTGAATTTGATTAGCAGTGCTAGATGTCCACTTTTGAGCATCTAAGGGGTGTAAGCCAACTGCATAAAAAAGTTCTTGAAAGCGATCTGCTATAGCTTTTATAGCAAGGAACTCCTGTGGTTCCACACAAGAGTGAACTAGGTGAACTACACCTGCTTCTTGCCAACGTTGGCGGATTTCTTCCAAGTCAGAATTGAATACGTCAAAGTTAATGTGGACGTGAGTATCAATTAGCTGCATTTGGCTTTCCTAGTTAATTTGACTAATCCCCGGACTAAAGTCACGGAGATATATGAGCAGTTGAGCTGCAATGGGTTAAAACCTCCTTGTTCCACACCTAGATAGATGTCACTAGACAAATGTTTCAAGTTGTGAGTCGCGCAATTGCCCCTCCACAAACTTTGATATACTGGAGATTACCACGAAATATATTGGGCTTACTATATTGATGTACATTTTTTGCTGAGTATTTTTACCCAAGTATCTGCCTTTGACATCCTCCCAAATTTGTGCTTTAGTGACAAAGTGAAATTCCTAAACCTCATAACCCGCCGTTTCTCTTGCCTCTTACAGAGAAGCTATCCTGCGGAATTATTCGCAAACGCTTTTGATGTCGCGCAGCGAAACATAGCACATGAATCAAAGGTCGAACTTCTTTTCGTTATTAATGGTTTATCTACAGACTGAAACTGCCTGCCAAACATCCTTATTTATCTTAGCAGCCTTACTGTGATAAGTGCAACATTGATTGGTCTTTCTCCCGAAGCTGCCTTTCAGGAGAGAGTTGGTCTTTGACTAACTTTATGGTAATTTATTTTTGATAAAAATAGCACAGTAAAGCTAAATTTGTCAAGCATAAATACTTAACTCATTTTCATCCCCGCTCGTGCATAGAGATTACTTTGAACTACTTTTTGAGGATATAGTCACAAGTGTATGATTATTAGAGTTGTCGTTTTATCAAATAAAAAATTTGGAAAACTCCTGATATGTAAAGCTTGTAGGCATTTCCTAATCAAAATAATTGAAATAACTACTCTGTCTAGGTTTTAGAGATTTTTTCCATCTATTTAGCGACAAGTGTATTGAATTCCTCTAACTGAAAATTTTGTTTATCAAAGTTATTTTTGGCAATCACTCAATATGTCTTTCAGATAGTTTCATCGTTAAATTGGTTCAATTTTAACTGAGCTACAATTTTCTCTGTCTTTATTTTTTAAGCTTCTTACTTCATAAACTTCGACCGTAAAAAGAGTTGATAATGGCAATTAAGTCTTCAATGAACTGATATGCCTTCTCTTCCTTATTATTAACAATTTATACATTTTTCCCTAGTTCTTTTAAGCATATTTCTAGATAATTTATCTCAAACCTTTATAGAAGGTCTTTGATCGTAACGTTGCTCGAAGACCGACGCTCTTCTGAAAGGGAGCATCATAAACAACGAAGAGGAATCAATATTGCATTTTGACCATAAATTTTGCTAGCTTACATAAGGCTACCGATCTGGCAGTTTATAGAACCCATTTGAGAGATTCTTACCTAATCATCAACCCAATCATTTTCTTGATTTAATAATTAATTAGCATAAATAGTCCTCACTCAGCCATTACCGAAAGGAGAAAAAATTTCCTTTGAACCAATTCTCTTCTTAAAAAGAAGAGGTAATTATTAATTATAAATTATTAATTCAGGACTTACGCAGGGGTACTATATATAGAGTGTAAAAACTGTAGCGCTATAGTTTTTAACACTACATACATGGTCTCTGCGTAAGTCCTATAATTATTGAAATAGCCCGAAATTGCTTGATATACTAGCTACTTCTTGACATCCTCATAACGTTACGCTTGAGCGACAACGGGGAATTCCTAAACATCACGATTTAGGTTTGTGCTTCTAAGCACCTGCCTCCAAGGCCGAACCTTTTTCTGGTCTTACGATCGCTCCTAAAGACTTGCTAGCACGGTCTTTGGCGTCTCCCCCATGAGCGACTGGCGCTGAAACTGCCATCCAGGTAGCCAGATTCATACTAGCAAAATGCAAGTTCCAAACCGCAACATATGAGGTTTTCCAATACGATGCTCCCCTCCCACCCTTTGAAAGCTATGCTTTATCAACATCTTTGCTTAAGATAAAACTTGACAAAATATACAAGTTATGTGTTAGCCTTTGAGATGCTTTTTCTGGAGAAAAGTGTATTGAATTAGACATTTTTTTGAGAACTACAGACAAGATGCTCACTTCCCACACCCCCCACACAAACTACCTTCCCCACACGGACCACAAGGTTTTCAGGAGTTCCTTATCAGGGATAGCTTTCAAAGGGGGGTTAGGGGTGATGAATAGCGCGGGTCTTCAACCAACGTTAAGATAAGCTAATATAGCTTGACAAAGATACCAAATGGTTTATATGGGGAAACCGTAGGATTCCCCATCTACTGTAAGCCGACCGTAATACCCAAAATAGGGAAAGGCCTTAGAGGGAGGTGTTATTTTTCGCTGCGCGACATGAAAAGCGTAGCTACGACCCAGGAGGCAAGAGGCAGCAAAAACTAAGTATTGATGCTTAGGAACTTCGCTTTGTCCCACAACCGCGACCTAGGTTAAGGATGTCAATTTAGACAATCAATACATTGTAGTTATGCTAAACTATAACAGAAGCTAACTTCTGCCAAGGATCATTAAACTACTGGAATTGCCTTTAAGAAGCTACAGAACCATCTGTCACTACAGACTCTGGCTGACTTTTTTCGGCCATTAAATGTCTTTTGTAAAATCTAGCTAATCTAGCCTTTTTGCGAGAACCATTATTTTTATGTAAAACACCACGCTTCACAGCTTTATCAATTTTACTGTAAGCTTTTGACATCCGCTGTTCAACTTCTGTCTTTAATTCATCTGTGGGATTGGAGGCATAGTTTTCAACAGCAGTGAAGTATTTTTTCATCAAAGTCCTAAGTGCTGATTTATAGCTTTTGTTCCGCAGACGGTTACGTTCAGCAACTTGGATGCGTTTAATAGCAGACTTAATATTGGCCATAGTTTACTTTGTATCTATCATATATATAATTAATTAGGGTTTGACATCTTGCCGATGCCTTTCATCTCCCCCTAGTTTTGATCTCCGTTATCTGTTACAGCCGAAACGCTCTTAATATTGCGGGGAATTCCGCCCATTACCATTACATCGTAAGTTTAACGGTTTATGTTTCACTCCCACCAGCGCTGATAAATTTTCTCTGTTTGAGTCTTGAGGTCTCTCCAAAGTAAGTTACCAAACTTTAGGGTCTCTTAAGTCACAACTAATCTATTTTACAAAATATCTTACTATTTTAGCATTTATTTTGTCAGCATGCAAGGTCTTATGCCAATTGAAAAAAAGTTGGCTACAAATCAGTTTTATGTTTTAGGTTGTAGTGGACTGACACAACTAAAAATGTAGACCATTGTGGAATGAAGTGTTAGGGGAGCTTATCTGCAGGATAAACCCAAGAAAACCCCTGGGAATGTTGGGTTATAGCGCTACTTGAATCGGGAATAGGGAACACTTAACTGGGAACAGTTGACTATCAAAAGGTTTCAGGATTTAGAAATGTCCTAACCTCTTTGCGTAGTGCTATACCCAGGCGGAAACCAAGCTATGTTCAAAGACCCAACCTACTGGACTGACATATCTAAAATTGTGGGTGACTATACATTGTTCAATACCTTTCACCGACTAGATTATAGCTGTCTAACACACCCTAAAAGCTTGGCAATATTTTAGCTGTGGGACACCAGTAGGTAGGGGGACAAATGTTATGGGTTGCTGTCTTAGCTGATACCAAATCTGCCACTCAAAAGGTACAAGGTACTTTTTTGAATCCTCTTTAACCCTATACCCATATCCCCTACACCCCATCTCCTTATTTCCACAAAAGGATACTCTATAAACCGCATTTCCTATGAATCGTGTTTTTGAGAGTCCCATTACCTAGTCTCGGATGGCGGAAATAACTGACAAGTCACAAAATTCTCAAAGCCTCCTTAGTCATCAATACTTTTAACTTTTGACTTCCCCATAGCGGCACTAGGTATTTATTTGTAACATTATTTAATGAATTTGGTATTATTTAGCATTTCCATCGGAATTGAAATACCCCATTAAACCCACTTTTTCCCTAAACCTAGCTCTATGGGGGGTCTTCTGCTGACATTTAAGATACTTTCAACATTCATGTCACAAAGTATTAAAGATGCCAGTGTTGTGACTTCACGCTATAACAAAGAGTAATGGGTAATTTGGAAACTGGGAGAATTGTTTGACTTTTGCCCCTAGATTCAAATCAGGGTCATTACAAGACAATTGGCGATGAGTAGGCATTTTATTTCTCACTTATCAGTGTTTAACATTACATATATAGTCTTAATGTTGATCCAACTCTTTTGTTTCTGAAACTACCCTCGCGCATCGCGAACTTTATTTAGTTTTAGTTGGCATTCCTAATCTCTATGCTGCGAATAATTACTCAGTGGGTTGAGGCACAAGCTGAATTAAAACGCATCACAGAGCGTACCCACGATGATATGGCTATTCATAAAGAAACAACGGTGCGAGAAATCTTGCGCTCCGTTAGAGAAAAAGGTGATGAAGCTCTGTTACACTATACTTCTGAGTTTGACCATATCACTTTGACTCCAGAAGAGTTAAAGGTAGGTGGTTCAGAATTAGATGCGGCTTATCAGCAAGTAAATAAGGACTTATTAAGTTCAATTCGTTTGGCTGCTAAACAGATAGAAGCTTTTCACCGACAACGAGTTCCTAAGTCCTGGGTTCAGTTTGGTGATGATGAAGTGGTCTTGGGCAAACGCTATACTCCTGTTGATAGAGCTGGACTTTATGTTCCTGGTGGTCAAGCTGCTTATCCAAGTACAGTTCTAATGAATGCTATTCCTGCTAAAGTGGCTAAAGTCCCCAAAATTGTTATGGTGACACCACCTGCTCAAGGAAAAAAAATTAATCCTGCTGTACTTGTGGCTGCTCAAGAAGCAGGTATTCAAGAAATTTATCGAATCGGAGGTGCCCAAGCAATAGGTTCTCTGGCTTATGGTACAGAGACTATCCCAAAAGTGGATGTGATTACTGGACCTGGTAATATTTATGTGACTTTGGCCAAGAAAATTGTTTATGGTACGGTAGGTATTGATTCTTTAGCTGGGCCATCAGAGGTATTGATTATTGCAGATTCTGAGGCTGACCCGGTTCATGTGGCAGCAGATATGTTGGCTCAAGCAGAACATGACTCTTTGGCTGCTGCTATTTTATTGACTACAGATTCAGCACTAGCACGTCAGGTGGTGGTAGAGGTGGAACGACAACTCCACGATCATCCACGTCGCACTTTGACAGAAAAGGCGATCGCCCATTATGGTTTGGTGGTGGTGGTTGAATCTCTGAAAGCTGCTGCTGAACTTTCTAATCAATTTGCTCCAGAACACTTGGAATTAGAAGTTTCAGATCCTTGGGATATATTGGAAAATATTCGCCATGCTGGTGCTATTTTCCTTGGTTATTCAACTCCAGAAGCTGTGGGAGATTATTTAGCAGGGCCAAATCACACTTTGCCGACTTCTGGCGCTGCTCGTTATGCTTCGGCATTAGGGGTAGAAACTTTTATGAAGCATTCTAGTTTGGTTCAATATTCTTCTACTGCTTTGGAAAAGGTTGCTTCTGCTATTGATGTATTGGCTACTGCTGAGGGTTTGCCTTCTCATGCTAACTCAGTCAGACTGAGGACGAAAGTTCAGGAGCAGGAACAACAAGAGTGGGTAAAAAAAGAAACAACTAGTCAGGAAAATGATGGTCAAAATTTATAAATGATGCCAGGTGACTCCCGTTAGAATCTTTAGATCGCGGGAGAATATGTCAGTCAAATATAGTATTTTCAAGTTTGAAGCTGGTGATACCATAAGGTGACTTGGATGTTAATACCAGTATCAAGGTTGGTAAAGTTGGCTTTTAGCTCCTGCAGTAGAAAGTCTGTCTGACCAGAGTGGTGCTGACAGTTTGGAGTGATGCAGGAAATAAACATTAAAATTTTGCTTTATTAAATTTTTTCTAAGTTTTATAGAGCAGATCAATTGCTACTGGATTCACTCAAAGTTTAGCGGGTTTCTCAAGAGAAACCTCAATTTTCTATTTCTTATCTCTGATACCAATTTAATAAAATAATGTGACAAAATTGTGTTTAGAGGGCACACAGAACATGGAATAGTGATTGGTAGCAAATATTTGTCCAAATGGTATAATACTCTTTTATATGGCCTTTAAAACAATTATTGTCGCTCTTAACAATTCACAGTCAGACTTGGAGGTAGTTATTCAAGCATTGACAGAATTTCACTTAACATCAGAAACAAGAGTGATTTTATCTCATGTGGTTGCTATGGAAAAATCTGATTTGGAAGCAGATAAACCTCAGTCCGATAGAGAAAAAATTTTTATTGGGGAATTTGAAAAGCAGCTAAAATTATACCAAGAAAAGCTTCCTTGTAAAACTGAAGTAGAGGTTGTTATTGGCGATCCGACTGAAGAAATTGTGCGCTTATCTAATATTTATAGTGCAGATTTAATTGTGATTGGTAGTCGGGGATTAAAAGGTATAAATCGGATTTTACAGGGGTCTGTCAGTAGTCAGGTTATTGCTGAGGCAAACTGCTCAGTGTTTGTGGTCAAACAGAGATAAGTTACTAATTTTTTCTAAGTATGGCTTCCTGAATAATTCTGAAAGCTTAATTCACTAAAGTTTTGAAAATAATTCTTGATTAATCTCTTGGTAAGTTAGAAGCTTAATCTTTTAAAACTAATCCAGAAATTGAATTCTTCTGCTGAAAGATTTTACTCCTATTAAACTTCAAAAATATTTTTGCCTATTGCCTATTGTCTCTTGCTTCTCGGAACCAAAAAATTATTCAGCAAAATTATTCAGCAGCTCCTAAGTAGAAAAATATTGTTAGCTGTTAATTGTTTGAAAGGATTTATATTTGATACTAAATCTAGTTTACATGAATTAGTTCTGAAGAGAGACCACCGGAAGTAATATCATATCCGGTGAAAAACTTACACTTTAGTGAATAGAAGCCAGAATCAAGAATGTAAAAGGCAGCAAGGTAAAGGTTTGCAGCAAGGTTGCCAGAAAAAAGATTTTTGAACACTAATTATCCAGAGTTAATATCAGGCATATACTAAATTTTTTTGTAGTAGAAAAAACAAAGCTCTATTCTGGTAATTTATTGGTCAGTTATATATAGCGTTGTCAAATTATCTGTAAAATTAGATTTCTATATTTTCAATCACACAAATCTCTGATTTATCTTCATTTTTTCCTATTGTTTGTTACCGAATAATTAAGATCTAAAGCTTCTCCTTTTAAGGAGAAAAAAGTGGTCGTTTGCGGAGCATGACCTAGGATGGGATGGCGTTTCGCTTCGCGACATGAAAAGCAGAGCGGATCTGCATTCTTCGGGAAACCTTGCCATATCCAATCGACCAAGAGAAGAAAAAAAATAATTTTGGTTAATCCTCTTTTTTAAGGAGAGGTAATTATTAATTATTGAACTTTTCCCTAAAGTATTTAATTCTCTATTCACATTTCAAATGTCAAGTCTGTATGAAGTGGAAAATTGAATAATTATCAATTATTGAAAATCGGCAATCAACTAGACTAATCCTATTTTTTCTATGTCAAATAAATCATAATTTCACATACAAACAAGTTTTAAGATCCAAATCTCAAAGACAGAGAAAGTAAAAAAAATACAAAATTTTATCTAACTGAGATAATTTGGGCTAAATAGGATTTGACAAATACCAGCATAAGTATGACAATAAATTCTAAAATTTCCTAAAATTTACATTATTGAAGTTATATAAAATCAGACTAAACAAGACAGATGAAAACTTTCTTCAACAAGTCTATAGCTGCACTTACAACTTTAGGGTTATTGACTTTATCTTTTATTGTTCCAGCAAAGGCCAATTTCTTTGATCAAAAAGAAGTCGAACAGTCTAGATACATTGCAATTGCAGTCCCACGTGCTTTTGGACCACAATTGCTAATCTTAGAGCAAAAAACGAATGCCAGAGAATGCTGGAGTGAAAGTGGCGATCGCCCTACCTTGGTTGATCCACTATTACTAAATTTCGATTTTACAGGTATTTGTGGGCGTGCTACTGACAGTAATGGTTATTCTATCCGAATGGCAGGTACTGACCTAGCTCTTGACTATGCTCTCTCTTTACAAATGAGTGGGGGAGATATACGACTGATGGGTATTTCTCGTGTTGATTCTAATGCACCACGACTACTCATTGGTAGAACTTATGGTTTGGCAAATGGATTTACTAAAATTATTCTTGAACCTGGGTGGCGGTTTGCCAAAAGAACTTATGAGGGTAAAGAGTTAGGGCATATATATGTTACTACTGACTGGATGCCAACAGAGTTAGAAAGCTATAATCCCCAATAGATGTATCAATATTAATTGAGATTTAAAAAAGCGGTCATTTTTAATGACCGCTTTTTAACTGTCCTCAACACCACTTAAAAATATTCAAAAAGTAAATGACACAAAAATAGTGTCTTAATTTCACTAGAGATTTTTAACAGAGTTATTTTTCAGAAAGAGCATCGACGACTGGCCGTGTTTCGTCTCGATGCTCTCGCTGATTCGCTCCTCACACGGTAGATAGTCTAACTTACTAAACTCATTTTGTCACTACTTTCAGGATTTTTTTTTTGATAAATCTTGAAAGTATTGCCTATTAAGAGTTTCACTGTTGAGCTAACCAATCTAAAATCAAAGAGTTAACTATTGTAGGCCTTTCATCGTGGGCACAATGACCTGTGTTTGGTATAGGTTTAAATTGAATAGATCCACCTTTGTCTGCTAAGTCTTGATAAATTTTTGCACCAGATATTGGTGTCCAAGGATCGTTTTCTCCCCAGATTACTAACAATGGTGATTTAATTTTGGGTAATAATTCTGAGGGATGAGGGCCAGCAGGTGCGGTGAGAATTGAAGCAAAAACTTTTTGCGCTCCAGAATCGCAGGAGGGACGATGGATTATTTCTACTAATTCTTCTGTGACGGCTTCTTTATTGATATAGACTTGTTTGAGAGTGTTACGGATACGATGTTTTTGACGGACTTGGTTAAAAATAAATGGTCCGAAAGCTGGGGAGCTGACTAATTTAGTAAAGATTCCCATGACGAATCTCAGTGGCGGATTTAATTCTTGAGGTCTGTGGTTTAAGCCTCCTGCACAGTTGATTAGAATTCCTCCTCTAGAAATTTCTGGGTGGTCTGCTAGTATCATTAGGCCAAGTAATCCGCCTATGGAGTTCCCAACAAATATGGTAGGTTTTTGGATATATTCACTCCAAAAGTCGTATAATAATTCTTGCCAAAGTTTAAGATTGTAATTTATGGGTGGCTTCGAAGATGATCCAAATCCTAGCAAGTCTAGGGCAAATACTTGATAGCCCCCCGCAGCGAGGGTAGGGATATTATTACGCCAGTGACCTATACAACCTCCAAAACCATGGATTAAGACTAAGGGTTGTCCAGCTCCCATGACGGTATATTGGATCTTGTGGCTTTTCCAAGTCCAGGTATACTGGTCTAGCTGATTTTTTAAAGTTGGGTTTGCTGTAATTCCGTTCATTTTATAAATTTTTGTAAAGCTCCATAATTATCATAATAGAAATATTGGCAAAATTCGGTCTATCTATAGCTTTAAGCATTCAGCATTCAACATTCAGCACTCAGCTCAAGTCAAAACTATTGCTTGTCAAGAATTTCAATTGTATCAATGTCCTAATACTTTTTTGTAGTGCTATAGAATGGAAGAGTTTAGGACTATTGCAGAAGCGATCATCTCTATATCTTACTTATAAAAAATGGTAATTAACTTTTAAGTTGACTGAGAAATTTTTGATGTTCTGAACTACTTAATTTCCGTGCAAGTAGATTTAATACTTCAGCTAAATTTTCTCTTTATTAAGGATTTAACTGCTCACCATAATCTACGGAAAGCTGGATTTTTATCAATCCATTTTCATCCACAGAAACAGAAATATAATCACCATAAATAAAAATGCTCATTATATGAAATACTAAAATTTTTGCTACAAAGACTTAGGCTATTTCCATGATTCAGGATGACTGAAGCAGGAATCAAAATGAATAATCTAAATATCATTTCTTAGATTAAAACTTTTTTTGAGTCAAATATAAATATCTAAGTCAAGTATTTTAACAACCAAAACTATTCGTAGTATTCTTTTTTATATTTCATATTAACTGTTAAGTTGACTGATAAAATTTTGATGTTTTGAACTAGCTAATATCTGTGGAAGTAGATTTAAGATTTTAGCTAAATTTTCTTCTCTTAAGGATTTAACTGCTTAGGATAATCTAGGAAAAATTTGACTTTTGATAACTTCATTTTCATCAACAGAAACAGAAATATACTCGCCATAACTAAAAATGGTAATTAACTGTTAAGTTGACTGATAAAATTTTGATGTTTTGAACTAGCTAATCTCTGTGGAAGTAGATTTAAGATTTTAGCTAAATTTTCTTCTCTTAAGGATTTAAC
>NZ_JBNHEP010000082.1:25038-32359 GCF_050015995.1 Dapis brunnea BLCC-M229
GGAAAAATTTGACTTTTGATAACTTCATTTTCATCAACAGAAACAGAAATATACTTCCCTTCAGACAACCTAAAGCAACTTAATTCTTGTTCGTAAACTATCTAAACTAAATATTCTTTTACTCAATTGCATTGATAAACTTTTAATTTGTCATGTAAATCATAAGCAGCACTATTACCAGCAACTTCAACAATTAATTCTGGCGCACCTTCTATATAATCATCCTCGCTAATTTTTGTTTTTCCTCCTAAAGTTAGTTCAATAAATAATATGGCATCTGGTTGAGATTCATTATTTTTATCTCAATGGATAGTTGTATTATCAGCACCCTTAACTCCAGGAGTTCTAGCAGCATAAACTCCTAAGCAAGTATTGATTTGAAAATGAGGTTGTTCATCGGCATAAAATCTCAGAGGTGAAGTCATATAAACAATTTTTTCAAGTTCAGCTTTTTTATGTTTTTGCATAGAAAAATAGCGCTTTTCAAATTCATCTATAGTCAAGCGTTTCGCTGCGCGACATGAAACGCGGAGCGTGGCGTCAGCCGTATCGCCATTTTCTAAAGGTATTATTGTAGTTTTTTTCATAGTTTTATTCTAGTTATTATGTAAGCATTCAGCTATTAGCTTTCAGCATTCAGCAATAATATTAGGGTATGAAGGTTAGGAGATAACAAATAGGGAATTTCAAGGGATTTGTAGTAATCATAATTTTTGCTCAATCTGTTAATAATAATACCTCTGAAAAAGGCAATTAACTGATAGCTGAATGCTTACAAATTAGCCATTCTATCCTCAACCATCATCCGCACAACATCTGGCATTTTATAATGTGCTTTCCATCCTAATTTTTGTTCAGCTTTAATTGGATTTGCCCTACCCACAGAAATATCAGTAGGGCGATATAAACCCCGATCTACTTCTACAAAATCCTGCCAATTTAATCCTACAGAAGTAAAAGCTTCAACTACAAAATCTTGCAAAGGATAACTTTCTCCAGTGGCAATTACATAATCATCTGGTTCATCTTGCTGCAACATTAAAAACATTGCTTCTACATATTCTGGTGCCCAACCCCAATCTCTTTGCACTGAAATATTTCCTAAGTGTAATTTCTCGTTACTACCTTGAGCAATTTGACAAACAACAGAGACAATTTTTTGAGTTACAAAACGTTGTGGTCGGAGGGGAGATTCATGATTAAATAAAATTCCAGAACAAGCAAATAAATTATAAGCTTCTCGATAATTTGCTACTTCCCAAAAAGCTGCAGATTTAGCAACAGCGTAAGGACTTCTTGGGCGAAAAGGAGTAATTTCTGTAGCAGGTTTACCACCTGTATCGCCAAAACATTCACTCGAACTGGCATTATATAATTTAATTTTTGCTCCAGTAAATCGAATTGCTTCTAATAAATTTAAGGTGCCAGTAGCGATACTTTCTAATGTTTCTACAGGTTGCTGAAAAGAGAGACCTACTGAACTTTGACCAGCTAGATTATAAATTTCATCTGGCTGATATTTGGTTAATATTTGTAAGACACTTCTAAAGTCATTTAAAGACATGGAGTCTAACTTTATTTGGTCACGAATACCTAAACGAGATAAGTTTTTAAAAGTAGACATTTGAGCATCTCGAGAAGTGCCACAAACGTTGTAACCTTTTTCTAGTAATAATTTGGCTAAGTAGGAACCGTCTTGACCGGAAATTCCTGAAATTAATGCTGTTTTCATAATCTTTAAGGAAGAAGGAAAAATGGGTAAATGGTAGGGTCTAATTTTATAGATAATTGTTGGTTTTAAGCAAAAGTTTCTGGAGTAAGTGCACTTTTTTTTTAGGAATATTTTAGGTAGTAGGTTTTAGGTAGTAGATTCAATTTTCGCCCTTGTATTCAACTGAAATAAGGTGTTATACCAAGGCTGATAAATGTTGGCTACAAATATTTGGAGTGTTTCTAGTAGTCAATAGTCAGTAGTCAGCTATAAAGAGCTTCTTATTATCATTTTTTACCCTGAAATAATTCTATTAGAGCACGCTATACATCTGACTTAAACCATTTTAGTTTACCAAATTATTCACGCCACATTCTTTTTTCATGCATGGTATTAAGTGGAACGATAAGTAACCGATAACTTAAGACATAAAACCTACAACCTTCTTCAATAAATTGTAAGTGAGGTGTGAAGTTTAATAACCCAATTGCTCAAACAAGTCTTCTACATTTATGACTTAGTACTTACCACCAAAGGAAGGGTAGAGACTATAAATATAGATATAGATATAGTAATTCTTAGATAAATGAGCTAAAGTAACAACAGTGAGTAAACAAATTACGAATATTCTCTTCATAGCATTTATCATGGAGATGAAGTAAATTAGACTTCTTGCAGAAGTAAGTCAAAAATAAAAAGTAATAGAAACTGATTATTTATTTACTATAACGTAATTTTACTTTGACTTTAGCAAAAGGTCTATTATACATTCCCAGATTTTCTATGGCCTGTTAACTCAAATCACAAATTTTGTACCGCATTCAATTGAGAAACTCTATTATATTTTATCAATCTGGGATTGTTTCTGCGAGAATTTTTGCTAGATTTTTGATATGAGCTGCATAGTTTGTTGTATTTTGATTGGGTAATATTTTTTCCTGCTTTTCTAGTTTTAATTTGGTTTGTTCTAGTTCTGTTTGAGTTTCTTGAAATTGGGATTGATAGGTATTGATTTGCTCCTGATGTTTAGATAACTGAGATTGAGATAGTTCTAATTCTACTTGTACTTCATCTAGTTGGAATTGAGTAATTTCTAATTCTTCTCGCGTATCATGTAGTTCGGAGTGACATTTATCTAATTCTGTTTTAATATTTTGTAGTTGTGATTCGGCATTTTTAGCTTTTTCTTGATTTTGCTGAAGCAGAGATTGAGCAGATATTAATTGTTGGGAAATTTGATCTCTTTGAGATTTAATGTTTTCTAATTCTATAGTTTTTTCTTGATTTTGCTGAAGTTGAGATTCCGCAGATGTTAATTTTTGGAAAACTTCATCTTTTTGAAATTTAATATTTTCTAATTCTTCGCGAGTTTGCTGTAGTTGTAATTCGGCATTTTTGGCTTTTTCTTGGCTTTGGTAAAATTGAGATTGGAATTGTTCTAATTCTCCTAAGATTTGGTCTCGTTGAGATTGGATATTTTCTAATTCTGTTTGAGTTTGGTGAAGTTTAGATTGAGTAGATGCTAATTTTTGAGAAAGTTCCTCTTTCTGAGATTCACTATTTTCTAATTCTGCGGAAGTTTGCTGGAGTTGAGATTGTATTAGCTGAAATTGTTCATCAGATGAAACTCTTTTCCCTACTTCATCAATATCTATATCCCGAAAAACTGGAGTGGTATTCCAAGGTTCAAAAGGTATAAGTTTTGCCGTCCGAAAGTGGGGGCGAAAGAAATATTTTCCTGTTTCATTTAAAAGACAAGCAGCAAAGCTAAAGGGAGTATTAGAAATAGCAACAAAATCACACTTACTCAATAAGAAAAAATTCAGATATTCTAGATTAACCTCTACCTCCAAATCTCGAACCGTTACAGGATTATATTCAGCAAAATAAACCAGGGGTATTTCCTCTAAATTATCACTGGCAATAAATAAAACTGGTTCCTCTAAAGTTTCCCATAAACCATGCAACCAAATTTTATACCATTCAATAGGAGCAACAACAAAATGTGATTGTAAATGTAAACCGATGATAGTTTTCCCACAAGAGCGCAACTTTTCCCAAGCAACTTTTACTTGACCTTCTATTTCTGTTACAGGTTGAAACAAAGAACAAAAATATTTTTTATGGGTCGCATAATACCTAGTGTGATATAAAAATTTTCCCTGAATATCCACATTTTTCCAAACTTCTCCATTACCAGGGAAAATTTCATTATTATTCTCAACAACTATAGGGAAATCTTCAGAAATTTCTCTATCTTTATGCCCAAATAACTCTTGGCCTAACCATGGAGGAGTCTCTACAGATAATCCATTTTTTTGAGCATATATTTTTAAGAAAGCATACTGAAAAATTTGATTTCCCAATCCAGTATTTTTCCCAAGAGTAGACATACTAACTATCTGTTTTCTCACATAAAAAGCATCTCCCCAGGATGGATGAAAAGGTTTTGCCACTGCTACCATACCAAAACCAGTCTGTGCTAAAAATTCATCAATTTTTTCTGCTAAAGCACAACCTTCATAGAGTTCCTCATAATTAACTTTGGTGTAAACCGCATCTATATATTTAAGTAGATTATTTGCTCCTTGTAATGCTAAAAGTTCTGCCCCTTGAATATCTAAGTTAAGGATATTAAAACTTCTTGGAGAAAGATCTAATTCTTGTAGCAAAGTATCCAAAGTTTTTGACTCAACAGTAAGTTGATGAGTTTCTTGAATATTGGGGTAAATATCTAGATAATATTTCAAAGGAAAAATGGAACTACTTTGCCCCATTGAATTGACATATAATTTGACTTTGCCATTTTGATTACTAATAGCATAGTTAACAGCTTGCACATCGAGAGATGCTGTGGCGATATTTGCTTTTAACCTTTCAAATACTGTTGGGTTAGCTTCAATGAAGAGAATTTTTGATATGCCTAAAGTTTGATAAAGTTTGATATCTTTACCATCATAAGCACCGACATGAATAATACCTCTGGGGGAGACTGAGTTTTGTAAACAAAGGTTCTTTAAATCTAATTTCATTGGTCACTTCAGTTATCAGTTAACAGTTATCAGTTATCAGTACCTCCTGGCTGAATTTTCTTTTTTTATCCCCTTGAAAGGGCAGGAGGTTTGAAACCTTATTTTCTAGTCAGAATACTCAAATAGTTTGTGGTTGAATTTATGTAACTGGAATTGCTGAATAATACTACCTTAAAATTAGATAGTTTGAGAAACAATTACAGAAAAAATTTTTGATTCTTTTGGACTTAGGAAAGATTTTTCCCAGATTTCTGATGTGCTCTGCATAGCTTGTTGTATTTTGATTCGTTATAGCAATTGCCATCTTTAAGTAAGGTACAAAATTTATTTGTTTTAGGGATTAGGGATTAAGGAGTAGTAATTCAGGAAAGAGGGAATAGAAAAAAAAGAAAAACAACTGTACCTCAGTAACTTGAGAAACACTATGGTTTTTTTGTGTTTATAGTTTTAAATTTCTTTCTAGTTCTGTTTGAGTTTGTGAAAATTGGTATTTCCTGATATTAATATTTAGTTTATTATATAGCTAAGAAAGAATTGGTTAGGAAATAGACTGATGATGAATCTTAGATTAGGAAATGTTTTTCTAACTTTTCCCTGTTCCCTTTTCTCTGTTCCCTGCTATAGGTATTCAGGTATCAGTTTCATAACCTCAGCTTTCCAAATAAGTATTGAGAGACTCAGGCAGAATTAAAAGTATGGGTTAAGGGATCAAAGCTAATCTTAACTATCCATAATCAATCAAGTCTATGATTAATTTTAACTGTTGAATACTTATTTCATTTATTTTTTATTCAAGTGAGATTGAGGATTTTTTGAATTCATTGTGTACAAGTTGTATATAGTTCTGATTCATAATTTTTATTTTTAGCTTTTTATTATTATAGCAATTAGGAATCAGTTGTGATAATTTTACTGTTCTTTAAAACCATAGAATATAGCAGTTATTATATTCATAAGATAGTTTTTTTCTTCTTCTCTGTTCCCAGTTAAGTCTTGCTTAAAATTATCCACTATCTCACAACTTAAATCATATTGCTATAGAATGGAACAATGACTTATTCAAGGGAAGGAGCTGAGGTAAAATTAAGTATTTTTTTCCTTAAATATTCTAGATATATCTGAATATATAAGATATTGGTAAGAGAGAGCTAAACTCGATATTCTCCTGCACATATTGTTAATTAATTACTCCTTAATCACAAATATAGTATGAGATATTGTTTGGGATGTTCTTAATCAATAATTTTTGAATGTGCAATATATTTTAGCTTAATATGGTAAAGCATGAAAAATCAATACTTAATTCTGAATGTGATAGAAAAACACCAAAAAGCAACAGAATATTTGGTTTTGGGTAAATTTGATGTAGCGATCGCTCTATGTCATCAAATTATAGAGGTAAAACCAGATTTTATTCCAGCGTATCAAACTATAGGAAATGCTTTGGAAACTGAGGGAAATTTAGAAGCTGCGCTGAGTTGGTATACTCAGGCATTAAAAATTCAGCCTAATTTGGCAGAATTATACAAAATTATTGGTAATTTATATTCTCAACAAAAACAGTGGGATGAGGCTATCGCTTGTTATGAAAAAGCAATTAAACTCAAACCGACTTTAACAGAGATATATGAAAAGTTAGGGGATATTTTTCAACAACGTTATCTGGAAAATTTACAAGCAGCACTTAGTAATTATCGTCTAGGAATAAAATATTCTCCGGGAGATGAAAGTCATTACCATAAGTTCTTAGAAATTCAGCCATATAATCCAGAAATATCTCAGCATTTGGCTAATATTTTACTTAGTAAAAATAAACTAGGATCGGCAATTATTTTTTATCAAATTGCTTTAATAACCGAACCAGAAAATCCAGAAATTCATTTGAATTTAGGCAAAATTTTGGCAAAACAAGGTTATTTTGAGCAAGCAATCTCTGAATATAAACTTGCCTTAGAAGTTCAGAAAAATAATCCAGATATTTATCTACAACTTGGCATAGTTTTGGCAAAACAAAAAAGGTGGTCAGAAGCGATCGCCTCCTATCGCCGTACTATTAAAATTAATCCTAAGTCAGATTTTGCTTATAACTATTTAGGAGAAGCTTTAACAAAAATGGGAGAGTTGGAAGAAGGAATTTATATATTTCAGCAAGCAATAAATCTCAATCCTACCTCACCTTTATTTCATAAAAATTTGGGTGATGCTTTAGCAAAGCAGGGAAAAATAGATGAAGCAAGTGCCGCTTATAGTCGCGTCATTGAATTGGGATAAAAATATTGATAAGGGGATAGGTAGATGGGGAGATAAATTCGATAATTTTGCTTCTCAAACCACTACCTATATATTTGGTGCGCCAGTCGAGTCGGCAAATATTTACTAAGTATTGGAAACCAGAGAATTAAAATATTTTTCTGTTCAGTTTTTGCCGACTTCCATCCTAAATTTTGCTTCCCAAACCACTACCTATATATTTGGCGCGCCAGTCGAGTCGGCAAATATTTACTATTTCTGGAAAACCAGAGGATTAAAATATTTTTCTGTTCAGTTTTTGCCGACTTCCATCCTAAATTTTGCTTCC
>NZ_JBNHEP010000083.1:0-12226 GCF_050015995.1 Dapis brunnea BLCC-M229
TGGTATCTAGGAAATTTCAATCTCTTGAAGTACTACCGCTTTTAGATTTTAGTCACTACGCATCTCTCTTAATACTTATTTTACAAACAGTCTCTTAAAGAGAAGTAATGCTAAGGTATGGGTTTTTATTGATACTTTTAATTATCCCTCAATCTCTGAAGACTAATTCCCCCGATCGAGACAGTGATTTAATCAGTAATTGCTGATAGCTGACTCTTGTGATTCTTTCTACATTTTGCCATCCTAAATTTATCCAAATATAATTAGTATTTGACTTGTCAATAATCAGCAAATTTTCAATATTATTATTTGATTTTTTTTGCATAGTTCCACATATTAAGTTAAAACTTGTTTGACAATTTTGGGGTATTCAGTTAATTTATCCATTCTTTACTTTATTCTTGTGTAGTTTTATTCTTTGACAACTAGGTAACTCATAATTAAACTCTGTTAAGAAGCTCAACTTCCCGATCTATTTTCAGCTTTTTCTTTATCTTTATTTCTTGCATCCTTAGTATATCTTTCAATAAGAGTATTGAATACACTATCAGCACTCAAAACATAGATATTCTCATTATCTTTGTCATTATCATTAGTAGCAGAGGATTTCTCATTGTTAGAATCTTTGATCGAGCCTTTTATTACGTCAAGGTAGTTTCTGATTTCTTCAGGATTTCCATTTTTGAATTTATCGACTAAAGCCTGAACTAGAACCATATTGTTCTGATTGTTTGATAAATCTCTTTCACTTTTTTGTTTCTCATTCAGTCGTTCTATATCAAATTTTTCCATCAATTTATTTAGCTTATCTACTAATTTGCTAATAACACTCAAATGAGTTTCTGCCTCTTCGCGAATTTGCTTATACCCAATTTTATAAACCATATTTGTAACTAACTCTTTGCTAGATGAAGCTGGATACAAAGCTAGAATAAATGAGTTATTTAATTTTGATATTTTAAGATTTATCTCGTCTGCTATACTTCCAAGTGATTGGAGCAAAATCTCATCTTCTTCAGCATTTTTACCTACTTTAGATTCTATTTCTCTAATTTTTTTGAAATAGTTTTCTAGAGAAATTAATTCCCTATCTTGATTAATTTCATCTTTTTTCTTTTCTTTTGTTAGTCGCCTAAAGGAAGCATCCCCCAAAAAAGACAATGGTAATCTAACTGCCAACTCCTGTTCTATATAATCTATTGATATTGAACGAGGTTGACGAATTTTATCTAACTCTTCCATACTTCCTTTCACTGTTAAAAATTGAGTAGTTTTTCCTTTTATTTGTTCTATTTGAGTTAGGATACGCTCCGTGTATTCTTCGTTTTTAAAAAAGTAGTTGTAGTTATTTATCTTGATGTTTTCTTGGGATTTTATTCCTGTTTGACTTCCATAATAATTATATATAATCTTTTTATTTCCTGAAAGAATACCTCGATCTTGACCTAAGTAGTCACCTCTATCAACATTTATTGTTATTTCCTTTTTGACTTGATCTATGTCTTTCTGTAGGTACTCTATTTTATTAGCAAGTCTCTTTACTTCTCTTACATACTCTTGAACATCCGGTGAAGAATTAGATTCAAGTTCTTTTTCAAATATATTTTTAACTTCTTGAGCTTCTCTAGCAAAATCAGGGTCTCTTTCAATTTTTTCTTCTACAGTTTCAGCAATTACTTCTAAAGTTTGATTTGGTGGGTCTTCATCATTAGTTGTTTCTAACTGATTCAATACTGGCTGTGTTCTGCTGTCTTCTTCAAGTTTTTTTTTCATTATTTGCCAGAAAGAATCTAGTCTTTCCCATGCTATTTCGCCTATTCCTTCGCTGACTTTTTCAAGACTTTTACTAGCTATCATTGCTGCTAACATTATACTAATAGGTTCCATAACTAAGTACCCCATTTTATGTTTATAATTTGTTTAAATATAATAATCTACCCTATCAAATCAGTAGAGTATCAATTTTTCAATCTGGAAAAAAACGACTGATAGAACAACAAAAATTTGGTAATAAAAGAGAAGTTATTTCATCCCCATCCAATAGAGTCGCCACTAAAATTAATCTGGCATTTTCTCACCGATAAACTTCCACTTGTTTAGTGAGACGATTAACTATCCAATACTCTCTTACTCCCTCCACTGAATATAATTTTAATTTTGCTTCTTTATCTCGACACTCATTATTTTTGCCAGGAGATCATACCTCTATTACTAACTCAGGAGCATCTGTGAGATGACCCGCTTCACCTTCAATTTGAGATAGTCTTTCTTTGCTTACCCAAACCACATCTGGGCAAACATTATCTGACTCAGAAAAAATAATGCCAGGAGCAATAATAGTTTCACCTAAATTATTAGATTCTGACCAAATATCAAGTTGCCAAAAAATTTTCCCACAAATTTGTTGGTGTCGGCGGTGGGGTGCTTTGGTCACGAATAATTCTCAATCAATAATTTCATATATATTTAATTCATTTTGAGGTAATACATCTAAATCGTAAATATTCCAACGTATTTTTTCTACTGTTTGATTCATAATAATTAAGGAAGAAGGAGTAAGGAAGAAGAAAGAAGGAATGTTATAAAATAAGCGCAGATTGCTATCTTGGATAATTGATTATTTTTAGTGGGACTTAAACATTTGGAAAGCCAGAAAATAGGCTCAAATTTAGATAAGCAAAGATTTTTACATCAATAAAGATATCAACTCTAAATAAGCATCGGTTCTAGCCATATAAGCATCGGTTTTAGCCATTTTTAAGGCATCGACATAGTTCCATTATCTAGACTGACTTTGACACATTTTTCCTACCAGAAAATATCTAAGTATCACTACTTCCTTTTTCCTTTAATTTTTGACTTTTTTTTCCGAGTCTTTGATTTGTTCTTTTTATTTTTTGCTCGCTGTT
Source organism: Dapis brunnea BLCC-M229 (assembly GCF_050015995.1). NCBI lineage: Bacteria > Bacillati > Cyanobacteriota > Cyanophyceae > Oscillatoriales > Microcoleaceae > Dapis > Dapis brunnea. The sequence goes on from NZ_JBNHEP010000083.1 coordinate 2,910, forward strand.
GAACTACTTCTGGTGGGGGACCATAGTCTCCATCACTAAAGTATACTCGCTCTACTATATTTTCCGGTTCTACTTCAATCCACAAACGGGCACCTCCAGCTTGACTATTATTAGGTTGATGAGGTTGATAAATGATTTGGCAAGGTCCATGAATTTTCAGAGCGTGGCAATAATCCTTTTTATCTCCTACCTTGACAGCAACTGCTGGATGAGAAGTTCCATTATCTCGGTTGTAATCTATAGTCTTTCGTAGAACATGAACAAAAGTATTAGCTGTACGCCTATTTTTATTCCAAGAGCCTTCAGGACCACGGCGACCTGGTGTAATTTCTGGCATTCCCCGTTTGTTTAATGGAATCATCCAATGTCTACCATCTTTGTAAGCGTCTCGAACACGGCCTTCATTAAGTAGTGTTCGTAATCTACCTGTAGAAATATTGAGTAGAAATGCTGCTTGTGTTGTAGTTGCTTCTTCTACAGTCATAACTATAACGTCTGGGTTTTTAGATTTTAGAATATTAACTCTGCTAGTATTAGTATTAATAAGTACATTTAATTCTCCCCTACTCCCCTACTCCCCTACTCCCCTCCTTCTCACAGCATATTTTTGTTTAATTTCTTTCACCCGCGCCACTAACTCCCCACCTTTTTGGGGGTTGACCATCGCTACAAAATTAGCAAAACCATCTATTGCAGATATCACATCATCACCATTACCCCACCTCTTCCCTTGGGGTCCGTCTTTTTCTATCTGATATAAAGTTGCCCGAAACTTCTTCAACTCTTTCCGAGAAATAGTGGGAAATTCATTCACCACTACACCAGTAACCTCAAGTTGACTAGACTTGCGCCGAATAATTCTTGTCTTTTCTTCATTCACAGTAAACCCTTCATGGCTGACAATAGACTCAGTACGTCGAAAAATATTGCAAATATGTCGGAGACTATCTCCCGAACCAGAAAAAGTCAGGTCATCAGCATAACGAGTATAAACAAAACCAAGTTCCCCTGCCATTTCACTCAGACGTTTATCCAAACGACGACACATTATATTAGTAATTGCCGGACTAGCAGGAGAACCTTGAGGTAAGTGGCGTTCGCTCTGAGCTACATAATAAGTTTGTCCATCTAATTCTACTTCTGCTACATCAGGTTCGGTGCATAGGAGGGCAAAAATAGTAGAAGTAGCTTCAGAATAACCGAATGAAAAAAATAACCCTTTGACTCGCTTATAAGAAATAGAAGGGAAAAAGTTTTTCAGGTCAAAATTAATAATTACATCCGCAGCGACATGAGGTTCGGCATTAGTAAGAATAGAATGTCCGGCGCGAAAACCATGTGCTGCTTCATGGAGGGGAATATTACAGAGAATATTGTCAAGTATCCAAGTTTGAACATTTTTCAGACGTGGCATCGGAGCAGATATTTGTCTTTCTCCCCCTATTTTTTTAGGAATTTTGAATCGAATGTAGTGAGAAACTGTAGAAGTAGGGCGGGAAAATGCTAGAAACCGAAGTTCTCCGACAGTAATATTCATAGCAGTAGCTATATCTTGGGCAGTGTTGAGGATAGGGAGGTTGTAACTTTCGAGACGAGAGATATTCCCATCAATATTATTAAGTCCCCCAGATACACCTTCCCCTAGATAAATAATGTTATTTTCTTTTTGTTCTTGCCATGCTTCGGCGCGTTCTTGTCTTTCTCGTTCTCGACGTTCTTTAGTTTCCTGTTGTTTGCGACGGGACTCAGCTAATCTTTGTTTGTAGACTTCTTGACGCAGTTTCTTTTGACTGAAAAGGTGGGCATTTTCTTGGCGAAGTTTTCGGAGTTGTTTTTCTAGCTCCCCACGACGCTGAATTTCATCAGCGGGGTCTTGGGGGATTTCTTCACCTTCGGGCCAAAAGCCATAGCGAATCATTTCTGCCAAGATAAATTCTTCGCGGCCTATTTCGCGAATACGAGCATATAGTTCTTTGCGGGAGCGTGGGCGATCGGTCATTTCAGTTATCAGTTATCAGTTATCAGTACCTCTAGTAATAGGAGGCAAGAAAATCCCAAATTTCCTTTTTTATACCTTTGAAAAGGGAGGTTATTGATTTTATTTATTTGGTCATTTTAACTTAAAAGTTAAAAGTCAAAAATTCTTTATAGAAATTAGTATTTAGCTATTATACCAAATCTGGTTATTATAGACTGATTATGGAGTGAGGCAATAATTCATTAATTGATAATTACCTCTGTTTAAAACCTTACGGGAATTGAATATAAGGAAATATCCTAGCACTTTTTTCCCCTTTGAAAGAAGAAGCTTTAAAGGGTTAATTATTTAATTAATAATTATTAATTATTCGGTAAGGCTCAATAAGCAATAGAGATAATTTACGATCGACTTTTATCAACTAGTCTTGGTATCAGTAATCATCTTTTTTTAAGTCAAAATTTATTTACTAAAAAGCCTCAGAGAGTAGAAAAAAGCTATATGTATAATTTGGAAATTTTTACTATTTTAATGCACCCAGTTATATCAAGCCTCATTAATTAGTCATAATAAAAATTTTCTTGTTTTTCAATAGAGTATATTTTTATTTTGTATCAGTAATCATCTTTTTTTTAAGTCAAAATTTATTTACTAAAAAGCCTCAGAGAGTAGAAAAAATCTATATGTATAATTTGGAAATTTTTACTATTTTAATGCACCCAGTTATATCAAGTCTCATTAATTAGTCATAATAAAAATTTTCTTGTCTTTCAATAGAGTATATTTTCCTCTGGTGAAATGCTCTGCAAATAAATTTTATTCATGCTGCCTACTTCTTTTTCCCAAAAGTTTTTATTATAGGTATTCAAAGAGACATCATATTAAATATTTCATTGACTGAAATGATATTAGCCTAGTCTAAACATCAATAAAATTTCTAAATCAAAAAATTCGGATATTAAGAAAAATAAATCCAGGAGGTTTCTCAAATTCCTTGCTCCTTTCTTCCTGCTTATGAAAAATTCAGATATTAAGAGACTGTTTGTAAAGGAAATATAAAAAGGATATAGGGAACAGGGAACAGGGAACAGGGAATAGGGAATAGGTATGGAGGGAGGAAGAAATCAAGACAACTATTTGTAAGTTAAAAATCTGGGAATATATGTACCTTTAAACCTCTGGTATCTAGGAAATTTCAATCTCTTGAAGTACTACCGCTTTTAGATTTTAGTCATTATTTGCTCTGTTAAGACTTATTTTACAAACAGTCTCTAATATGGATTAATTATAATAGTTGTTTAATTTTACTTCTTCCTTCTAGATTGCTTGATTTCAAAGCCAAAAAATTAATATCTTAACAGGATTAACAAAGTCAGAAGTCAGAAGTCAGATAGGGGAGCCGTCGGATTTGCGACGTACAGAAGTTATTTTTATAACGGGGATTTGAACAAGGCTCGAAAAATATTTCGTCTTAAAAGGCGGGGTTTTAGACCCATATTATTTTGATAAATCCTGGAGGTTTCCCAAATTCCTTATTCCTTTCTTCCTGCTTCTGAAAAATTCAGATATTAATATGGATGAATTACAGGTGATGATGCATGCTAATGGTAGAGAGAGTGTGATATACAATCTGGGTAATTAGTTATCGCATTGCGCTCGGATGCAAAATTGAGAAGTGAGAATTGAGAATGAACGAAAGGATTTGAATAGCATAAATTTTGAAACTAGTATGTAATAGAAAAATTGATTAGAGGAAGTAATGAATAAGATTACTGTATCACCGGATTTTATATGAGAAATGTGGGGAGTATGAGAAGAAATTAAAAAATACACTATTACTATTTAGGACAACCAAATTATAATCCTTGTTAAATTTTACTTCTTCCTTCTTGCTTGCTCAATTTCCCAGCCAAAAAATTGAGATCTTAACACGAATTAATCCTAGAAATTTCCCCAAATTCCTTGTTAATTCTTGCTTGCTTAATTTCCCAGCCAAAAAATTAAGATCTTAAAAATCATAAATGATAATACTTACTCAAGTTAACTTTTTACTTTTTTCTTTTTCCCTCTCAACCTCTTCCTTCTTCAAATTAATCCTACTTTTTTAAGAGCTTTTTCTGCTGCACGTTTTTCAGCTTCTTGTTTACGATTCCCTTTACCAACTCCATATAATTTTCCCCTAACTCTAACTTCAGCAGTGAATACTTTAGCATGGTCTGGACCTTCCCCATCATTAGATTCATATTTAGGATTTTCTCTAAATTTTGCCAATGCCCACTGTTGAAATTTACCCTTAGTATCTACTAAATCATTTGGTGGTGAATTCTCCTCAGAATCAGGAAAAATTATATCATCTGCAACAGGTCTAAATAACTTTTTGATAAAGGCACGTAGTGGGGTAATTCCTGAGTCAAGAAAATAGCCTCCAATTATTGCTTCAAAAGTATCACTAAGTAAAGCTGGATTTTGCCGACCACCATCTTTTTCTGCACCTTTACCTAAGCGCATTTTTTCACCAATTCCTAATTGAAGTGCAAATTTTGCTAATTGTTTTTCATCTACTAAAAGTGACCGGAGGCGAGTCAGTTCTTTGGGTTTTAAATCATGTTCTTCTTTATATCTTCTATATAGTAATTCTCCTACTAAGAAACCTAGTACGGCATCCCCGAGAAATTCGAGACTTTCGTTGTCTTCTTCATCCCCAGAATTTTCGTTTAAATAGGAGCGGTGGGTTAGAGCTTGTGTCAAAAGTTCTGGATTTTTAAATTCGGGTATTTTATCTATCATCTGCCAATCTTAAATTTATTGATGTTTATCTATATTAATCCTTCTTGTTTCAATTTAGCTAGTGCATTTTCAGCAGCCTGTTTTTCTGCATCTTTTTTACTTCTACCTTTACCTTCACCATACATTCTAGTTGATGGTCTGAACCACCACATTTGTCAGTTTTATATCTAGGCACATCTGTAGATTTTCCTTTTTTCTGTACCCACTCTTGAAAATAATTTTTGGGATTATAATTTTCTATTTTAGAATTATAGTTTTCTCTTTTAATTTCCTGATTTTCTGCCTCTAAATCAAGAGGATTTTCCAGAGCATTAGTAAACATTTGCTCTAGAAAATTGCGAACTGCTTCAACTCCCGAATCAATATAATAAGCTCCAATCACCGATGTAAAAATTTGACTAAGTAATAAATTATTTTCATATCCTTGTTTTGCCTCCTCTACCTTGCCAAGTAATATATATTCTCCGAGGTTTAAATCTCTGGCAAATTTGGCTAACTGTCGATCTTTTCCCAAAATCAAATGTAAGTTTTCTATTTCATCTTTACTTTTGTTTTGATAATGATGATAAAGGTACTCTGCACTCAAAAATGATAGCAATTTATAACCGATAAATTCTAAACGGTCAGAATATTCATTCACTTCTTTTGCTTTGTTCAAATTTTCTTGGAGATATGTAGAGTGAATCAAAGCATCTTGTAAAAGAGAAACATCTCGAAATGGTATTTTTTCCAGTATTGTTTCTAACCTATCTCTAATACTTTTCTCTTTTTCAGGGGAAATATTCTGGGGAACTTCATGGCGGAATTGTTCTTGATAAAGAAGTCTGGAAACTACTTGTTTTTCCTTTACTAATTCTTGTATTTACTGGAATCATAGTCTCTTTCAAGTTGATTTACAAATTTCCCAAAATTAAATCGTAAATACTAATTATGCTAGTTGCATAATTTTGGTTTGTACTTGAAATAATTCTGGTAATTTTTACTCTACAAAATAATATTGGTTAGCAACACTAAGTAATTTTTGATTGGCATTCTTTGAATTAGCCAAAATGAATACTTTTTTACCTTAAGCTTTCCATTTACAAACAAGATTTTTATAGTCTCCACCTCCAGTAATTAAAATTAGGATGTCAGCAGATACAGTCGAAGAAAGTTCTTTTTCACAGTCAGCTATTAATTTTTTATCCACACTCTGTTTTTCTGTTGTAGGAATCTCAATACAGTCAAAACCTAGTTCATATAAACGTTATTCATAACTTTAATTTTCCTCTATATACTCTTTGGTTTAATAAACTACCGTGTAAGTTGGCAAAATTTTGACAATATAGGGCAAAATAAGAATTGAAATTAACAATATAATGAGACTAATGATTTGATCATTTTTTTACACCTAAAGTTTATTTAGGTTTAAGCTGAAATCTTATTATTTCGTACCGAAATAGTTAAATTACGGTAGATAAGGTTACAGCTTACACTTAAAAATAAGTTAGCACTATAGTTAAGTGAATGTCAACAAATAGTAAATTTTTGTTCTTTGAGATGATTAGGACAAGAATTGTAATAATTCCTGTTTTTCATTGTTTGTTTATCCTGGTTTGTCGTTACTATCTAGTAGAGAAAGAATTTTGAAAATTATAGTTCAGTAGAACCTAAATTCGTAAGTATTTCCTCAGATCAGAGTTTCAACTAAATTTACGAATCAGCTCTTAGTCTTTTCAACTACCTACTTACCAAATCGTTACCTTTGCTAGATATTAATTACAAACCAGGATAGACAAATAAGGATACACATCTACCACGGATGAGACAGCAGCCAACAAATAGCTATAGATACTAATGGTCTATACTATCTTGATTAAGACCATAGCAAAGAGATAAAATTTTTGTCAATGGTTCTCAGATTGATTTTTTTTGGACTAACCTCATTATCTATTAAAATTTAGCCTAAAATTAACTGACTAATAATTTTACTCAGTAAGTGAGAAGCGATCGCTCATCAATATTTAATAGACTTGTCGCTTTATAACTTCAAAAAATCCTCAAAACCGTTAATCTGTAAAAATTATAGAAATTAATAGTATAAAACAGTTGTAATTCTTCCTATTCCTAAGTTTGAGCTATTTTTTGCATTTATTTAGCGACAATTATAACAATCAAATTAACTAGCTATAGAGCATAAAGAATTAGATTTTTGCCCCTTGCTAAATCCTGAATACCAAAAGTTTTTTCACAAGAAAATTTTGACAAAATTTTCAGAAAATATCCTGTTGAAATTCAGCCTCAAATTAACTGGATAATAATTTTAATCACTAAATTAAGAAGCAATGGATCATCAAGATTGAATAATCAAATTAACTAGCTATCGGTTATCAAAAATTAGATACTTACCAATACTTAATAGCTGAATGCTGAGCACTTTTTAATCAAGAAATTTTTGACAAAATTTTTATAAAATCTCCCACTATTAAATCCCTATAAACTCCCGTTAATATAGGTACATGGACAAAAATGCACTTACTTTTTAAGCAACCTTCATCAAGATACTTTAAAACCGAATAATATAAATCCTCACAGACAAATTTTCCAGCATCATTACTAATCTCAGTTACATCTAAACCGACCACTAACTTTGACAAATCAATAGAAGTTTTAATCACCTCTGCTCCAGAATTTGCTTGAGATTCTATTGTAAGAGTTTCCCGTTTTTCTGCCATCCCACAACAGACAATTATATCAGGCTGAAATTTTTTGATTTGAGAAATCACAATTTCTGGAGCAACTTCTGAATCAACAGGCAACTTTCTGATAAAACTTAGAGAATAATCACTTAATTCTTGAACAGATATCGCAGCCAGTAAGTCATCAGAAGAATTAAATTTATGTTCGGGTTTCCAAATATCAAACGATGTGAGTAAAAATTTTATTTTCATTCTTCAAATTCACACCAAATAAAAAAATATAAATCCTTTAAATCATACTAATATCATGTCCGGATGAACAATTATAAATAATTAGGGAAAACTCAGAACTCTGAACTCTGAACTTAGGAGGGAGAAGAGAAAGAAAAAATAAGGTATTATGAGGAAAAAGTTTTTGATCGCTAATTAAGCGAACATAATATAATTTTTTGACTATAATATAGTAATTCCCATCTCTAAGTTAGGTAAAAATTCGTTTGTTTTAGGGAGTAGGCAGTAGAGACTAGGGAATAAAAAATAAGAAAAACAACTGTACCTCAGTAACTTGAGAAATGCTATCGTAAAACTACCAAACACAAAACAAGGAAAATAAATTAATGCCAACTATTGCAGTCATAGATTACGATATGGGTAACTTGCACTCCGTTTGTAAAAGCTTAGAAAAAGCAGGAGCAACCCCCAAAATCACAGATTCTCCAATAGAAATAGAACAAGCTGATGCAGTTATTTTACCCGGAGTAGGGTCTTTCGATCCAGCAGTACAACATTTAAGAACACGCAACTTAGAAACACCTATTAAACAAATTATTGCTTTCGGCAAACCATTTTTAGGTATATGTTTAGGCTTACAAATATTATTTGAAAGTAGCGAAGAAGGTCAAGAAGCAGGTTTAGGAATACTTGCTGGAAAAGTACGTCAGTTTAAATCTGAACCCAATCTGACAATTCCACAAATGGGTTGGAATCAACTAAAATTTACTCAACCAAAACATTTATTGTGGAATGAAATAGGTTCTCAACCCTGGGTATATTTTGTTCATTCTTATTATGTTGATCCCACAGACTCTCAAGTTACAGCAGCAACGGTAACCCACGGTAATCAAACTGTCACCGCAGCAGTAGGAAAAGATAATTTAATAGCAGTGCAATTTCACCCAGAAAAATCTTCCACTATTGGGCTACAAATTTTGTCAAATTTTGTTAGTAAAGTGACCCCTGAAAATTGAGCTTTAACTAACTAAATAACTATTAACTTATCAACTAAAAGCCATTTAGATTTTATCTTTTTTTGCTTGTTTCTTGTTTTCTTTTTCAAATCTATCCTTCTCCTTTTATCCTATTATTTATATTGAGCAAATAATTAAGGTTGAAAGCCTCTCCTTGAAAGGAGAAAAAAGAAAAAAATGTTTTTAGCAAATCCTCTTCTTTTTAAGGAGAAGTAATTATTAATTGTTGAAAGATTTTTGAGTTATAAACCTGATTTATGGCACAAAAGGTGATTATAGACTGTTTATAAACCAAATATTAAGACGACTAGAATGCTTTATATTAGTGGGTTAAAGTAGACAATTTTCTCAGTCAACAAAAGGATATCTTTCTGCCTAATACCAATTTTATAAACTTAGGCTACACTGCTTATCTCCTGGCAGATTATATGATTTCATTCTTGAGATATAATGTGTAGCCATACTGGAGGAAATTGCTATAACCTACCTTAAACAAGGATTTAACCCTCCTTTAACAAATAGTCTCTTCAAGGGAAAAAATACCAGGGTATGGCACAAAGAATTGTACCAATTATAGCGCTACGCATTAAGGTTAGGACATTTATAAATCCTCAAATCCTTTGATAG
>NZ_JBNHEP010000084.1:0-9636 GCF_050015995.1 Dapis brunnea BLCC-M229
CAATTTGGTATTTTATTCATCACTATAATCAATCATTACTTGTTTAGCACTACCCCTGATTTAAGTAAGTTTTGATATGTTCCTCAGGTAGATCAGAACGTTGTTTAGTTGGATTGGGTTTAAGTAGACAACGAGCTACTGCTAAGAAATAATCAACATCTTTTAAACTTGATTCTAGATCTCCATTTCCATATTCTCTCGCAGCTATAGGGAGCTTTTCTGCCATACCCTCAAGAATTTCTTTTAAAGAAGGAGCTAAAACTTGTTCTTCAAGTTCTTTGAGCATAGCATCATAAGACATATGCCAAGCATGAAGAATAGAGTCAGCCGACACAAATACTGGTAAATCATTACTATAGATGCGATAGAACATCTCAGCAAAACTCCTGGCATTCATGCGCTCGCTAACTACAAAACCATTTTTCTTGAAGACAGCGAGTTCTTGTGGATCGAGGCGAAAGTCATAATCACGATAGTTTTGTCTTTCTGCATTTTTGTTATTTTCTTCTGGATCTATATTGAACAAATTCCAGTATTTAGCCGTAGTTGGGTCCCAACTGATTCCTTGAAGATAATCAGCATTGGCATCGTAACGTTGGGCAAATTCCTCGGTTGACATCTGTCCCAATTTATCCCATTCTTCTTCAAAGACAGCATTGTAACCAAAAATATCACTGTCCGTTTGAGCAAGAGAGCTATTTGCCATTTCCATTTTTCTCTTTCTGTTAAATTACTCGTGGTACTCTTAGTTTTTTAAGTGTGCCATTACTATCATAGCAAAAACATTATTATTGTGGGTTTGCATTCCCATAGGACGCTCCCCTCCCCCTTTCAAAGGGCAGGGCTGTTTTAAAGTATTGTAGATTAAGGATTTAAGGAGAACAGGGGTAATGGGGATAGTAGAACAGTGAAATTTGCCGAAATTTGCCTATTTTTCAGCCAATAAGCGTCTTTAAGCTCTGAGAGAATATTGGGTTCAACGCCGCTTAAAAGCCTTCATCCCCGTGTCTCCGTGTCTCCGTATCTCCGTGTCTATTGAGAATGAAACAGCCCTGCCTTTCAAAGGGGGGTTAGGGGGGATGGAGAGCGCGGATCTTCTGCCAACATTTGGATAAAATATTCTGTAGGGAGGTTCCATGGAACCTCCCTACTCTTGTCATTAATATATTATCTCATTCTATAGTAAATTTATTCACCTATCTCCTAATACCTAATATCAAATGTTACTTAACTGGCAAACTTTAATAAAAGATATAAATTTTAAACATCAAAAATGCCAACTTGACCCGAAAAATTCTATGGCTTATGCTTATTCTTTAGGTCAATTATTACTAGAAACTAAGGCTTTATTTGATCCTACTGAATGGCAATCTTGGCTCCAAAATAATTGCCATTTCTCGGAAAAATACGCGGAAACTTATCTGCAAATAGCTAAAAGTTGGCCGAGTTTCCGGACACAATTAGATGCTTACAGAAAAGTTGATTTATCTGCTATAGAAGATATAATGGAGGATAAATCTCAAATGCAATTTGTTCCTTCTGAGGTAAAAGATAATTTGCTAGAAAATGTGGAGACGGAAGTTAACAAAATTATTCCGTCGTTGGATAATGCTGAGGATTTTACAACTTCTCACCCCGAATCAGAAAAATCTGAAAATCCTACAATAATTCGTTTGTATATTCCTGGGAAAGTAGTTCCTAAAGCACGTCCACGAGTTACTGCTAATGGTACTTATTTACCACCTCGATATCGTACCTGGAGAAATCAGGCAGAAGTAGAAATTTACCGTCAAGTTTCTGAACTTAATTTAGAAGTAAATTTACCGATTCAAAAAGCAGCTATTTCTATTAGTTTTTGTGGGAAACATCGGACTAATTCTGATTTAGATAATTTAGCAGGAGCTTGTCTTGATGCTTTAACATTGAATGGTGCGGGTGTACTTCAGGACGATCGCTTGAGTTGTATTCCTAAGCTGACTATTGAATATATTCCTGATACTAAGAAAACAGGTGTTTGGATTGAAATTGAAATACTGTCTTCAATAATTAATAATTAACAATTAATAATTAGACCTCTCCGAAAAAGATATAGATTTTTGGGGCATAGTAGGGAACACTTAACTGGGAACAGAGAACAGATAAGATATTTTTACGAAAAAGGCAGAAAAAAGAATTTTTTCTGGTGAATTTTTTTTCTTTAGCTAATATAACTAAAAGGTTTATTTATTTTCCGGAGATGTCTATTAATAATTACCTCTTCTTATAAAGAAGAGGATTGGCTAAAAGGAATTTTTTTTCTTTTTTCTCCATGAATGGAGAGGCTTTATACCTTAAGAGTTCGGTAAGCATTTCCTGCGGAATGCTTACAGCTATATTAGTATTATTCAGCAGTAAAAACTAATGTTCCTTTGTCAGCTTCCAAACTATCGCCAATTTTTTGCCCATCGTGAAAAGCAGCTAAAATTACATCGCAAGTTTTTCCCCAGCTAATAATACCACTAGCATCAATACCGATCGCTCCCAAATCCCTTTTATGTTCGTGAGCTTCTGCAAATGAACGTTCAAAAGCTGTTTTGATGGAAAAACCATCCGCTACTCGAATCACAATTTTTGCAGCCAAACACTCATCAATAATATCTTCTCCAATACCAGTACAACTAACTCCAGCACTGCCAGTAGCATAATTTCCAGCAGGCATCGCCGAGTCACTGACCCGACCAATTTTTTCAAAACCTTTCCCTCCTGTAGAGGTGCCCGCAGCTAATCTACCCTCTTTATCTAAAACTACTACACCAATAGTGCCAGTGCCTGGAGATTCTGCCACCACATTTGCCATTTTTCTACTAAAATCATGTTTACGGTCCTCCAGCCATTCATTTAATCGTTTGTCTGTCAGAGGGTTGTAAACCGGCATTTGTAATTCCCGCACAAATTCAGCCGCCCCAATATCTGATAATACGCGATCGGGTGATTCTTGCAGCGCTCTGGCCAAATCAATAGGATTTTTAATCCGGGAGACATTGATCGCCCCGCTAAACCGATGATTAATACCATCCATTAAGGAAGCACTCATCCTAATCTGGCCATCAGATTGTAGTACCGAACCAGTGCCAGCATTAAAAATTGGGTCATCTTCTAACAGTTGGCAACCACGCACGACTGCATCTACGGCAGTAGTGTCACTTAGAAGCAAATTATATAATTCATCTACTATTCGATGGAGAGATGTCCGAACAACTTCTAATCCTCCTTTTTCGTTGAGGGAACTACCAGCACCACCGTGAATAATAAGTTTTGGCTGCATTTTTTTTGTGATTAACTACTAGATATAAGGCTATTATGCCTCGGTCTGTTTGTCAATTTTTGACCTATGTCGCCGACATCTTTCGGAACAATATTTGACTTCATCCCAACAGTCTGCCCATTTTTTTCGCCAAGTAAAAGGGCGATTACATACAGGACATATTTTTGTTGGTAAGTCAGATTTAGTTTTTGCCATGATATAATATTTAGCTTGATATTCATTAGTTATTATAGTTCATAAAAATAAAAAATATGATTTTGAGAAGCCTATTATAACAATTCTAAAAAGGTTAAGCTGGAATTGATAATTTTGGGAATTATAACTGATATCATGTCCGGTAGCATCGGAGCGTGTATAAAATAAGGTCAAAATGGGCAAAAAACCTTCTGCCTTCAGCATAGCTGCCTTCTGCCTTCCTTTCACCAAAATATAACTATTCAAGCGAACATGATATGACTATGTGATACAACGATTAGCAATGCTGTGGATGTGTTGCATAACTTTCCTCAAAACCGTTAAGTTCTTGAATGACTTCTGTCGGCAGTATAATTTCTTTGGCTTCTAAGTTTGCTTGCAAATGCTCTCGTCTTGAGCTGCGTGGGATAGTAACAAATCCTTTATTGACAGACCAAGCCAAAAGTAGTTGAGCTGGGGTACATCCACAGCTATTTGCTATCCTAATTAACTTAGGAGTGTCTAGCTTTTGCCCCTTAACTAAGGGAGAATGGGCTACAATTTTTATTCCCTGAGGTTGGCAATAATTAACAAGTTCTCTTCGTTGCAGAAATGGGGAAATTTCAATTTGATTCCATTTGGGAGGAGAATTCTTGAGCAGTTGCAAATGCTGAATATTGAAATTGCTGACACCAACATCACCTATCTCTTCCCATTCTCTTATTTCCAGCATTACTTCCCAAGCGGATAGCGGATCTGTTCCGGGTGCGTGTAACAAAAGTAAATCTATAGTCCCCAATAATTCCAAAGATTGTCTTGCTGCATCTCGAATACGGCGATACAGTATAGCTTTCAAAGGAATTTTCGAGGTAATAAAGATTTCCTCTCTTGGTATACCAGATTCAGCGATCGCCCTAGCTACTTCTCCCTCATTTTTGTAGAGAGCAGCAGTATCTATATGTCTGTATCCGATTTCAAGTGCCATTCGGCAAGTCAAGTATGTTTTTTCGTACAGACGGTAAGTTCCTAAACCAATTGGACTAGCTGAATCTATAGAACCCATTTTGTACCTTTACGAGAGACTAAGTTTTTGAGCCATGAAGTCGTTTGTGAATATAGAAAATGAATACGAAAAGATGGAAAAATATTCCAATACACCCCATCTCCCTATTGCCCCATCACCCCATCACCTCATCGCCCTATCACCCCATCACACTATCTATTTTTCAATATAACCCAAATAGACATCTGGTGAAAATCAAAAATCAAATCAATTATTATCCAGAAATTATCAATTACTTCTCCCTTCTCCCTTCTCCCTTCTCCCTCTTTTCCGGAGAGGTCTAATGGGGTATATAGTACATTCAAACACAGATGTGACAATCTTTCATGTTATTGCGATAGATACTGTCGATGAAACGAATTTGGTCTGAATGTTTAATTTCCCGCTTGAGACTGCTATGAAATTTCTGCACCGACATTCCCAGTTGCTCCTGAATATTTCTTGCCAAAAGAGAACGTATACGAGCTTCTAATTCCTGGGGAAGTTGAGAACGAAATTGTTGGTATTGTAAGTCTAGAAGTGTATGATTTTTTTCAAGAGCATCGGCAATAATCTCAAAACCTCCTTCTCGGATATTCGTATCCATAAGACCGAAGATTTGCACGGTATTATTACTGCGGATAAAATCTGCAATAAGTTCTGCACCACACCCATCAAAATAATTGGGTAACTCTCCCATATCGGAAGTTGATTTGTACAAACCAATACCTAAATAAACTAACTCAGGCAAGGTATTACACTTTTCTAGCAATACTTTCAGACCAGCATTCTGAATTCGATTAGAGGATAAATCTAATTTACTCAAGTGGGAATAACCTGCCACAGCATTTGCAATTAGCTCTGCACCTGCATCCCCCAAACGATTAATCGCCATAAACAGTCCAGTTAGTCCTTTCCAGTTTTCGGACTTCATATATTCAAAATACTCAGCAATGTAACTAGCACCAGTCTCACTAATTCCATTGGCATCAATATATAACGTTCGGAGAGTATGATTTTTCCGCAGACTTGCAAATAAGACCTTGACTCCTTCATCCAACATACCCACATTGACCAGATCCAAAGTCTGAAGACTCGTATTTTGCTCCAGCATCTTAGCAATACAAGCTACACCACCTGCTTTAAGGGGATTACGCTTTAGCCATAGAGACTCCGCATGGCGATCGCCCACCAAAGCATCAGCAAGTTCTGCTGCACCTTTCTCCGTCAGACAATTTCCAGCCAAATAGTAAGTTTTAATTCGTGGTGTAGAGCGATCGCTAGCGAGGGAGGCAATTTTACTCGCCCCCTCATCTCCGACAATATTATTACCTAAGAGGAAATGCTCTACGTAAGGATTTTCCCGAATAGACTCAACTAAGTTGCCGATATAAAGATCGCCGACAACCTGCTTACACATATCTATTCGTCCATCGTCGTAATAAGCTCCACGGGTAAATTCTTGGCAAGGTCTATCTGCTGGTTTTCCTTTCTTCATGTGGGTAAAAAAGGGTTCCAGTTCTTGATATGGAGCCACTTCTACTGGCATAGCTTGGGGATTGAGGATCGAATCAGACAGTGGTGCAGAAAGGAGTTGATCGAATATATGGCGATCGCCAAACATTCTTGCTTGTCGGTAGGGATCGACTTGCGAATTATTGGCATTAGCTTCAGCTATTTGAGATTTGTAGGCTCGACGCAATCTAGCAAGTAAGCGCCCGTAAGCAATATAACTACCTATTCGGTCTTCATCTTTGGCGGGGAAAAGTTGCCGGGCTAACTTATGTCCCAAACCCGAACGTTTATCTTCTCCACTATCAATCTGAGGAATCTTCAGGGCAATATCACTTACCTTTTCTCCCTCAGATAAACGCTTTTCATCCTCATAAATTTGGTTGATGATGGTTTGTATATTTAGATTTAGAGCCTTTGTGTTATCAATCATGTCATTTTACTTATCAGTTATTAGTACCTCCTGTAATAGGGAGGCAATATGGACAGACCGATACTATTTTGTAGCTTTATTGTAACACAAAGTAATCATCCTGGCATAAAATATAGAATAATAAAATAAAATTATATATTAGACCACTCCGGAAAAGAGGGAGTAGGGAGGGACGTTGCATGCAACGTCCGTACAGAGTAGGGGGAAAGAATTGATGATTTATCCGTATGGGATTGATTTTATTTTTGATTATCACCAGATGTCTATTGGCGATAAATAGGAAGAATAGCATTAAGTATTTCTTATTAAGAGAATTTACTCTAAAAAAATTGTGTTTTATAATAAATTATATGTTATTTTCCAAAGCAAATTAATTCCCCAAAAATATTATTTTTTACCAGATCAAATATAATACTTTTGGTAAAATAAAATCGTAAGCATTCAGGTGTCACCTATCAGACATCAGCTATTAACTGAATTGCCCTTGAAGGAGGAATCAGAGTTGAAAGATTTAACAGAATTAAAAGTACGAAATACATTAGCTACTTGCTCACGACTCAATATTAGCTAAATCCTCACCCCCCAACCCCACAACTATCCCCCCTTACCCCCCTTTGAAAGGGGGGAGAGGTCTTCCGGGTTGCTCACTCCTTACCCACATTTTCAAGCTAGACACCCTACTACACAAAATTGAATTTCGACTATACCTCAAAGCAATGACTTTTCGCAGAAATTTATTTAGTCACATCTTTCCATATCTATTACTGTTTATAATAACGGCGATCGCTCTCTACATAAGCAAACCAGTTTCTCTACAAATTCGCTGGAATGATGAAACGCTTTACTATACTATAGCTCAAAATATTGTCCGTCATTTTGATTTTAATAGTAATCATTATTTGGCTAGTAGTATTATTCAAAAAGGCTATCCAACTAAGGATACTCATCTGCCTGGTTATCCTTTAATTTTAGCTGTTGGTTTTTTGATTGGTGGAATTAATGAGGCTACACCATTTTTTGTGAATTATTTACTCCTAATTTTGACGATATTTTTAATTTTTACAGTTGGCAGATTCATTGCGAATCAATGGGTTGGTTTTGGTGCTAGTTTTATTTATTTGATTTATCCTTACACTTTAGTTTTGACTCATTCAGTAATGACAGAAATATCTGCTGCTGCTGTAATTATGGTAGTAGTTTATCTTTTATTTGTACAAAAAGAAAGTTTTTTAAAAGGAATATTTTTAGGTTTAGCAATAGTTTTAGCATATTTAATCAAACCATTTTTATTGACTTTTTTTCCTGCCAGTATAGCTATTTTGTGGATTGAGAAAAATCAATATTACAAAAAAACTTTATTAAGCTTACTCTTTTCTTTTGGATTACTTTTTGTCACTGTTTTAATTCCCCTTTCTCAAAATCAAGAAATTTATCCCTATGCAGCAACGAGAATTTTATCCCAATCTAATTTGACTGATATGCTGAGAATGATCTGGGAAAATTTTCTATTTAATTGCACTCTCATAATTAATTTGAAAAAGTTTCCAGTCTATGGAACAATTACTATTTCAATGCTAATGCTATGGAGTATTAATTTAGCCGTACTTGCAACAGCAAGTTATCAAAAAAAATTACAACAATGGGAAAAATATATAAATTTATCTATTTTTACCTTAGTTAATTTTCTGTCAGCTTTAATGGCATTTTTATTACTTTATCAATATATTAATGCAACTAGAGGATTAGCAGTTTTTTCTCCATTAATGGCAATCTTATCTGTGACTGGTTTGTGGCTATTGACTCCACAATTAAAAACCAAAAAAGTAGTAGCTATTGGATTAGGAATTTGTCTGTGTTTAAGTTACTCAAACTTTGTCACATTTCACCTACTCAGACAAACTCAACAAGGACAGTCTCAACGTTTATCTACTCATAGTTTCCGGCTAGAAAAAGTCATCTCAAAATTGTCAATTAAACCACAGGTAGTTATGTCTGAGAAAAATCGTTATTTAGCGATCGCTAATTATCCGACTCAAGTAATTTGGGAATTGCCTCAAACATTACAAGAACTACGGCAAGTTGAAAAAAAAGTAAGTATAGACCTAATAGAGTTAAAAGAGTCTGACCCAATTTTTCAAGAAAATTTGCAAGTTTATGGTAATGTCAATCTATTAGATAACCGTTATATTCTGCAATACCAAAATCAGGGTTTTTATTACTATTTGCAAGTATCTCAAAGTAACGGAATAACACACCTAAAAATGTAGGTTGGGTTGAGGGAAAAAACAAAACATCGTTCATTAATTGATAATGGATAATAGATAATTACCTCTGGTTAAAACCGTTATTGATTGAATATAAGGAAATATCCAATCGACCAAGAGAACAAAAAAATTTCTTTTATAGCGCGTAGCGCTAGGGAATAGGGAACAGGGAACAGGGAACAGTTGACTATCAAAAGGTTTCAGGATTTAGAAATGTCCGCGCCCTATTTGCGTAGTGCTATAACCAATCCTCTTCTTTTTAAGAAGAGGTAATTATTAATTATTAATTATTGAAACCATCACACAGCTTTCTATCTTCCTCTGCTATTAGAAACAATCAGGGTTAATTCTGTTGCGGAGTTTGAAGAGTTAATTAAACAGAATTCCTATGGGGAAAATTAGTAAAATCAGGCTTTTAACTTCTGACTTATGACTTCTAACTTCATAAAATGGCACATTTTTAACCAATGATTTACTTATTAATCAGTCTTTTAAGGTACTATGTTATTTAGTTTAACTGCTCTGAACCAAATTCTACACGCATTTTTCGTCTTGAGTGAAAAAAATCGGGGGAGATGACAGTTATTTGTTCAGTGCTGAGTACCCAAGAAGCGATCGCAAGCTTCTTTAAGTTCTCGCAAATTATCTAAAATCATAATTTGTTTTTGAAAAAATATACTATGGTTCGTGTCATAAAGTCCAGTGTTGTAAAGCTTTCTCAAGTAGGCTCGATATATCCGCCACCATTAATTTTACATAGCAGTAATACCAATTATATAAACTGGTTAGATAGTTGTGAAAAGGTTAATTTAGCTGTTGATTTAACCAGTTTTCCAAATCTACTATAGTTGTTAAATCAAAAATTTCATCACCTAAAATATCTAATTTTTCCAGAGATAACTGCTCT
>NZ_JBNHEP010000085.1:0-32429 GCF_050015995.1 Dapis brunnea BLCC-M229
AGCGATCGCTCCATATCTAGAGAATAAAAAGTAGGTTGCTTTGAGCTTAGTCTTTCCAGACTCTGGAAACTCTCTATTGCGTATAGAGCAATAGTGATGAATAAATTTTTGATTTTGAATTAATAAATTAGTTTCTCTTGATTTGTCTAGAGCGCTCCAAAATCTGGAGGAGGGAAAGTAGGTTGCTCTGAGCTGAGTCTTTCTAGACTCTTGAAACTCTACTATTGAGTGATAATATTTTTTTGATTTTGAATTAATAATTAGTTCCTCTTAATTTGTCTGGAGCGCTCCAAAATCTGGAGGAGGAAAAGTAGGTTGCTCTGAGCTTAGTCTTTCCAGAATCTTGAGACTTTACTATTGCGCAAAAAAAAATAGTGATGAATAAATTTTTAATTTGGAATTGAGAATTAGTTCCTCTTGATTTGTCTGGAGCGATCGCTCAATTTCTGGAGGAGGTAAAGTAGGTTGCTCTGAGTTTCGTCTTTCTAGACTCTTTAAATTCTACTATTGCGTATAGAGCAATAGTCTTTTCATTTGCTGAAGCTCCCGAAGGTGGATGGTGAAATTTTTCTGTTTCCCATGCGGATAGAGCAATAGTCATTTCATTTACTGAAGCTCCCGAAGGTGGATGGTGAAATTTTTCTGTTTCCCATGCGTATAGAGCAATAGTCATTTCATTTGCTGAAGCTTCCGGAGATGGATGGTGAAATTTTTCTGTTTCCCATGCGTATAGAGCAATAGTCATTTCATTTGCTGAAGCTTCCGGAGATGGATGGTGAAATTTTTCTGTTTCCCATGCGTATAGAGCAATAGTCTTTTCATGAAGCTCTCGGAGATGGATGGTGAAATTTTTCTGTTTCCCATGCGTATAGAGCAATAGTCTTTTCATTTGCTGAAGCTCCCGGAGTTGGATGGTGAAATTTTTTCCTTTTATTGCGTATAGAGCAATAGTCGTTTCATTTGCTGAAGCTCCCGGAGGCGGATGGTGAATTTTTTTCCTTTTATAGCAATGAGCGCTCAGGTATTTACAAGGCCCAGCTCAAAGTGCATTCTAGAAAAGGCCTACAAAAAATAATGTGTAAATATGCCAGCGCACATTGCTATATTGCGTATAGAGCAATAGTCGTTTCATTTGCTGAAGCTCCCGGAGATGGATGATGAAAATTATTTGGTTCTCATCTCTCCCCACCTTCCCTAAACTTCCCACACTCCCCACTCCCCTACTCCCTAATTCAAAATCGACCCTCCCATCATTTTCTGATACCGCCATTCCAACTCTTTCCTTAACAGAGGCCAACTATTCAGACTTTCATCCTTCTCCATCACCCGAAAAGCAGCACCCCGCGCTAACTCCAAAACCTCCTGATCTTCAACCAAACTCGCCAAAGCAAAATCCGGCAACCCCGACTGCTTAGTTCCCAAAACCTGACCAGGACCCCGCAAACGCATATCCATCTCTGAAATAAAAAATCCATCCTGAGACTGCTCCAAAACCTGCAAGCGTTCCACAGCATCCGTCGAACCTGCACCCCTCATCAACAAACAATAAGAGCGATGGACACCACGACCCACCCGTCCCCGCAACTGATGTAACTGAGATAAACCAAACCTTTCTGCATTTTCAATCAGCATTACCGTAGCATTTGGTACGTCTACCCCCACTTCCACCACAGTGGTAGAAACTAAAATCTGAGTTTTATTATCCCGAAAAGTACTAATAGCTTGGTCTTTTTCTGCACTACTCATTCTGCCATGTAGTAAACCTATTTGAAATTCTGGGAAAACTTTTTCTGCTAACTTTTGATGTTCTTCAACTGCGGATTTTACATCCAATTTTTCCGACTCTTCAACTAATGGTAAAACAACATAAACTTGTCTGCCTTGAACTATTTCTCGACGGATTAGATCGTAAGCTTTTTTACGCTGTCTCCCAGTCAAAGTTGTTGTTTGAATTGGTTGTCTTCCTGGTGGTAGTTCGTCTATTTGACTAACATCTAAATCTCCATGTAATGTCAAAGCTAAAGTTCTGGGAATGGGAGTAGCTGTCATTGCTAAAAAGTGTGGAGATTCACCTTTTTGTTGTAATTTTGCTCTTTGTTGGACTCCAAATCTGTGTTGTTCATCTATTACTACTAAGCCTAATTTATGAAAGTTGACTGTATCTTGAATTAGGGCATGAGTACCGACTAATACTGGTAATTCTCCAGTCTCAAGTTGAGAGTAAATCTCTCGACGTTTTGCTACTTTTGTGGAACCTGTTAATAATTCAACTGGCAAATGTAAGAGATTAAACCAACTAACTAATTTACGATAATGTTGTTCTGCTAATACTTCTGTTGGTGCCATTAAAGCAGCTTGATAACCAACTTGAATTGCTGCTAACATGGCGACTACTGCTACTACTGTTTTTCCAGCTCCTACATCTCCTTGTACTAATCTTTTCATTGGTTCGGGTTTTTGTAGGTCGCTGAGGATTTCATTGACTACTCTTTTTTGAGCTTTAGTTAATTGAAATGGCAGTAGTTCGTAGAATTTATTAATGAGTTTTCCTGTGATTGGTAAAGATATAGCTGTCTCTATTTTTTTTTGCAGTTGCCGACGTTTTAATAATCCTAATTGTAGGTAGAAAAATTCATCAAAAACTAAGCGACGACGGGCAGCAGCTAAACAATCTCTATCTATAGGAAAATGAATATTTTTAATGGCGTTTTTTAAATCTATTAATTGATATTTATTCAGAAGTGTTTCAGGCAATGTGTCAGGGATTTTTTCTGCTGTTGGTAAAGTTGTAAATACTGCTCGTCTCACAACATCTGCTCCTACTCCTTCTATTAAGGGATAAACTGGTACTAAACGACCAATTTTCATAGATTCAATTGTACCGCCTTCGCTATCAAGAACTTCTATTTCTGGGTTATCTAAATTTTTACCATATTTGTTTTCTTTAACTAAACCTGAAGCAGCGACTATTGCACCGACTGGATAGATTTTTTTTTGCAGCATTTGCCAACCTTTATTACTAAATCTAGGTCCGGCAAAAAAGCGACTGATTTTTATTTGACCTGTGGCATCTGTGAGGGTAAGTTCTAGAATAGTTAATTTCTTATTTTTAGGACTAGAAAAACAGTTGAACCTTTTAACTTTGCCAATTATAGTAACAGTTTCTCCCGGTTCTAAGTCACGAATATTTACTTGGCGAGCATAATCTATATGGTCTCTTGGGTAATAATAAAGTAATTCTCTAACTGTATATAGTCCTAATGTTGCTAGGCGATCGCTATTTTTAATTCCGATACCTTTTACATCTTTAAGTGGCTGTTGTAGTTCTAGATTATTGGTATATTTTTGTGGAAAGTTAGAATTATTTTTCTGTATTTTGGTAGTTATTGCTAATGGATGTACTTCTGGTATATTTTGCTCTTGTTCTTTTGTAGAGAAATACTGCATTTTATTTAAAAAATTCTGAGTTTTTTCTAGTAAAGATTGCCGTTCTTCTCTAGTCATTGCTGGATAACAAGCAAATTTTTTAGACAGTTCCTGAAATTGACTTTGATAAGCTTTTAATATTATTGGTTGTTTACTTAAACTAATACTCAAAAAGTCATTAAATATATATTGTTGGCCTTGTATATTTTTAAATCCACGTTCTGCTTCTACCAATAAAGCTTTTTTTAGTCTTTCCCAGTCTATGGTTTCTTTTTCATTATTCATGGCATTATAGGAATTTATAATTTCTAATTTAGAATTAGTGAATTAGTGAATTAAAGAATTAATAATTGGTAAATTAATCTGACAAAATGCAGAATTTATAATTAGTGAATTAAAAACTTTTTCAGTAAACCCTAATTAATTCTGAATTTATAAAAGATTCTAAATTGTAAATTCATATATAGCAGTCTTAAATAGGTTGTAACAACTCAAAAACTAGAAATAAATTCCGAAACTCTTGCCCATTGTCCATTGCTTATTCCCTATGCCCGAAAAGCGGTAAGATTTTTATACACAAATAAAATAGGATTCCTATAGATTGCAAATTCTCAATTCTAAATTCTCAATTCTCAATTATTTATTTAATCTTCATACCAACTAGACCGCCATGCTGACTCAGCTTCTATCACGGCTAATTCCCGTTGCTTTTTATTATATTCTCGTTGCAGTTGACTAAGCTGTCCTAAAAGACTACGGATTTTATTGCGCCAACCTGTGACATTAATATCAGTAAATTCTATTTCAGATAACCGTAGATTTATTGCTATAATTCGAGTAATTTTAGCATCATCATCATCTTCTAAATCTTCTGCTTCAATTAACAAATTTAATATATTAGGTTGCCCACCTACAGGAGTATCCCCTGATTCCATTTTTGTCGCAGCTTCTAAAACTTTTTCTGGTATTTTTTTCGGCAGTATTTCTGCTTTCTGAAGTATACAGTTTGTCTGATGAGAAAGTTTTTTGATAATTTCTGGTATTTGCTTTTCTATATTTTCTTGCCAAAGTCTTAATATGTTAATATTATCCAATTTATCAATAATATTTTCTGTCGAAATTTTGATTTTTTCTGCTTTAGTTTCATTGATGTTCTCTTCTACTTTATTTCCTACTTCTTTATCCTGAGAATCTGTTGTAGGTTGTGACGATATTTCAGTCGGAAATAATTCAGAAGAATCAAACTCTATAGCTTCTTTTTGGTCTTTTATTTTTGGTACTACTTCTTCCTTTTCCTTCTCTTCTTCATTCAGAAGACTCATCATTAATTCTGCTACAGAGGTATCATCCGACTTTTCTTGAGACTCTGGATCTTGGTTTAATAATTCTTGTAATTCTTGAAGTGCCAATTTAGACTTTTCTCGCAACTCTTCCTGCATTTTTTGTCGCTGAGAAAATGATAACTTCAGAAATTCTTCTGGATATCCCTGAGTACATATATAATAACTAGCAAAAATTAACTGTTGTCGCATCCCTTGCCCCAAAACTTGTAAATAGCCTTGATATTTACTATAAAGTTCTTTGGCAATATCAGCGATCGCCACTTCAATTCTTTGCAAATCTTGTCCTATTTTTTTGATTTCTCCCACTATAACCCAATTATATTTATACATCTAGAATTAAAAATCAAAAATAAACAGAATTATCTCTGCTATTTTTAATTTTTAATCGTTTTGATTGAATGTATTTAATCAATTATTTATGTAAACATTCAGCTAGCTTGTAGTCAGCTCATCCTGCGGAATGCTACGCAAACAGCTTTTTAATCAATGAAGCAAACATTAGTTTAACTTCTACTACATTTATATTTTCAACCAGAGAATTGAAGCATAAGAACAACGAATTTAAGTTATCAGCCCATACATATAATTCTGCGGGAAATGTAGATGTGTCTCAGAAGCTGATAGCTTATAGCTAATAGCTGACCACTTAATGCTTACTTATTTCTTTCCAGTTTGTGCTGCTACTTCTTCAGCAAAATTACTTTCTTGTTTCTCAATACCTTCTCCCAAAACAAACCTAATAAAACGACGTACTTGTACTTTTTCACCTAACTGAGCGGTAGTTTCTTTAATCAACTCTTCTACTGTCTTATTTTGGTCGCGGATAAAAGGTTGATCCATCAAAGTTAATTCTTTTAACCGCTTTTCTATTCGACCTTGAACTATTTTTTCCCTAATATTTTCCGGTTTATTGCTCAGGTCTTCTCTACCCATTTCTATAGATTTTTCACTTTCTACATATTCAGTCGGAATATCATCAACTGACACATATTTTACCTGTGGACAAGCAGCTATTTGCATAGCAACATTCTTGACTAATTCTTTGAATGCCTCATTCCGGGCAACAAAATCTGTCTGACAATTTACTTCTACTAAAACACCAATTCTGCCACCTGTATGAATATAACTCTCAACAAGTCCCTCTGCTGCTACTTTACCCTCAAGTTTTCCCGCAGAAGCAATACCTTTCTGTCTGAGCCATTCTGTAGCTTTATTAATATCCCCATCAGTTTCTTTTAGGGCTTTTTTACAGTCCATCATACCTGCGCCTGTTTGTTCGCGCAAATCTTTAACCAACTTTGCAGATATTTCCGCCATCTTTAATTTCCTTCCCAATTTTAGTTTTAGTACAATGTCATTATTTAGGAATTAATCATACTGTAGTTTCCTAATTTCAGATAGGCTTTTTAGAAATAATTTACGCTGTATTTTATCCCCAAAAATCCCACCTCTGCTACTCAACAATATTGCTGAAGTTTCTTATTCTTCTTCCTGATTTTCCTCTGATGATTCCTCTTGATTAGTATCATCTAAGTCAAAATCTCCTTCAGCTCCATCATAATCATCTTCATAATCTTCGTAATCTTCATAGTCTTCTTGATAGTCTGTTTCGAGTTGACCATGACGACCTTCATAAATAGCATCAGCCAACTTACCTAATATAAGTTTAATTGATCTAATCGCATCATCATTTGCTGGAATAGGAATATCTACTTGAGTAGGGTCACAATTTGTATCTAATAAGGATACAATAGGAATATCCAACTTTTGACATTCCTGAACAGCATTATACTCTCGTCGCTGATCCACCATAATTACCCCATCCGGGAGGCGACGCATATTTTTAATCCCACCCAGATATTTTTGTAGTTTAGCCATTTCACGACGAAGCACTGAAGCTTCTTTTTTCGGCAACAAATCTAGTGCCCCACTTTCCTCACGACGCTCCAGGTCTTTAAGTCGTTCTACACGAGTTTTAATAGTAGTCCAATTGGTTAACATTCCACCTAACCAGCGTTGGTTAATATAATAACCTCCACATCTCGTAGCTTCTTGAGCGATAATACCAGCAGCTTGACGCTTTGTACCAACAAATAAAAATTTTTTCCCTTGTTCTGAGGCCGTTCTAATATAATTGTAAGCCTCATCCATTAATTGAGCTGTTTGAACCAGGTCAATTATATGAACGCCATTACGCTCAGTAAAAATATACTGGGACATTCTTGGGTTCCAGCGACGGGTCTGATGCCCAAAGTGAACTCCTGACTCTAACAATTGAGCCAAACTAACAACTGGCATGATTTTATCTCCTATTCGGGTTAATCCTCCATCCAGGTGTATTCCCACAGATTAAAAATCTGTAGAACACCCGATTACCCAGATGTGCGATTTTTGACAACTTTTCCAGCATACCATATATATAGTAATCCGCGCATTGGTTGTGGCAAAATTCCATACTGAAAAAGCTTGGGAAAATTGAATATTTTACCATCAGTAAACAACTTAAATAGCCACTTAACTATTTTGAAAGAGCTGCAAAAATGATCGAATTTTCTGATGAAACTTTTGACTTGCAATCAAACATCTTCTACGGGGTTTTGCTCCGGGGAATTTGGGGCAAATTTCATAGAATTTATCAACCATTCCTCTTCTGGTATGGTAAATTTTGATTAATTTTCATCAAATATTCTCGAAATTTTTGAGAATATAGCAGTTATATTTAGTTTATGTAGAAAATCTGCATTAGATTTCTGCCAAAAATAAATCAAAACTCAAAGGTAATAAAAACTGACAATTTTTAACTGCAATTTATCTAATACAAAATCCGGTTATCAAAAGGTAATTTTCTCAATCCTTTCTCAGCCTTTTGCCCTAGATACTCCTGCCTCTTCCTCCATCTTTTTAATAGGTTGAATGAAACAAAGGTACAAGATTTAATAAGGAGTCAAAGTTTTATACTTTTTTGTAGTAGTAAGATTTAATTCTAGCTCAATTAATAAAGCTAGAATCGCACATAAAAGCAATAGCTGACGGCTGTTAGCTCCGCATTTCGCAGAAAATTATTACATTATTTGTAGATTTAACATCCTGTACAACTTTTCCTAAACTAGGAAATTTAAGGAGTTCTGAAAAGAACATTTTCAGCTTTATGGTGAGACACAGTTCTATTTTCCTAGAAAGTTGCACATCGCGTATATTTACTACTTAGCTATTAGCTATATGTTCTTTTCCCTGTTCCCTACTTATACCAATTTCATAAAATATTGCTACAGTCATGACACAGGGAATAGGGAATAGGGAACACTTAACTGGGAAAGAAAAAAAGAATCAAAAAAGAGGAAAAAATGTTTAATTTTTACAATTTATGGAATTTATAATTTTTTATTGTAGGAATAAATCACATGCTTAAGATGTAACTTCCTATGCATGAATTTGGTATTACACCATCAGTTAAATTAATTTTGCAGGTGCTAATCATAAATCGTAATAATTTTTGCTCCATCAAAACCCAAAAAACATATACTATTTTTTCCTTCTTCCTTCTTCCTTCTTCCTTCTTTCTTCTTGTTTATTTTAAGGATGTATTTGCCCTAGTATTATTTTTAAGCGGTCATAATCATCTCTCAACAAAACACTCATATTTCTACCTGCCTGAACTAACCAATTACGATCCGCTTTTCTCAGTTGATAAATTTCTCGAATAGTAGCTGCAACTAAAGCATCAACAGGAGCATTAACCAACTGTAATAATGTCCGCAAGAAATCTAATTTTTCACTAAACCTAATTATTTCCTCTGGTTCACATAAATAAACTGCCTGATGAATTTGAGGCGGACGAGGTGGAATATATTGATAAATTATGCCATTTTCTCCCTTAGAGCCATTCAAATTTTCTTGAGATAAAAAACCCACTATTGCTGCTCGAAACTCTGTCTTCAACATAGCAAAAATTTGCGGTTGTTGCTCCCGTAATTCAGGTAGAGACATTCCCAAAGCTCTAGCTCTATGTACTGAATCAATAGGCAAAGTAGTAGCATAATAAACCACCCCATAAATTATATTTCCTGATTGTTCATCTTGAGACTTTACCCAAGTACCAAAAGCAGGCATCATAGGAAAATCTAACTCTTCTGGTTCTAAACATTGAGCTAAAAATTCTGTAGTTGCTGTTTCTATCACTTCAGCTATGTAATTATTTTGGCGATTTGTATTAGCAAACTGTGGTAAAGGAAGACGCATAACTATTATTAAAATTAAAAGTTAAATTATTGCTCTAAATGAGGAAAAAGAATTTGAGGATTTTTTCCCAGTACCCTATTTCCTGCTCTGGTATTTCAATATTAATCATAATAAAAATTCGCCAGATTAGTTTTTACAGGGTTAATTAACTTTGAAAAATAATTTATAATTGCTATTATAATATTCACTCAAATTGCTGAGATAAACAAGTTGGATATTGTAGCTGACAGTTCATTAATTGATAATGGATAATGAATAATGGATAATTACCTCTGGTTAAAACCGTTCTTGATTTAAGATAAGGACATCACAATTTATTTTCTCTTGGTCGATTGGATATGGCGTTTCGGCTAAGAGCCGACATGAAAAGCGCAGCGGCTCTGAAAGAGCGGGAAACCTCGCCATCCCATCCTAACGGACTGCTCCGCAAACGACCGCTTTTTCTCCTTAAAAGGAGAGGCTTTAAACCGGATTGATTAATTATCAATTATCCATTGGTAACAGAAAAGTAGGAATAGGGAATAGAAAAAAATACTTTACCTAATTAATCATAGAACCAGTACAAATAGCAATATTAGGAATATTATTTAAGTTATGATATACTAGTATATTTTGAGGAAACAAGCAAGAGATAAAATTCAAATTGTCATAAATTATTCCTGATTACTATAAGCAGGTACGCAAAATTAATTACACATTTTTTCAGACTGAATCCCTTATATCAAATTAGGGTGGTTCATTCATTAATTATTATTATTAGGGTGCATCTCAATTTTGAATAAAGCCAAAAATTTATCGCTTTTAGGGAACAGGGAATAGGGAACAGGGAACAGAGAATATATAGGAAAAAAGTATTTTTGCAAATATGAGATGCACCCAATTATTACCTCTTCTTAAAAAGAAGATAATTGCTTAAAAGGAAATTTTTTCTCCTTGAAAAGAGAAGCTTTAAACCTTGATTTGTCGGTAAACAATTTTGTTTAGGTGTTTAGTAGACTTACAGAATAATATCTACACAACCACGGTCAAACAATTTTACAAAGAATAGGATTTTTTTCATTTCTATCAAACTGAGAAGCAAGATAACCCCGCCTAAATCAAGTCTCATTTCTTGTCTCCAAAAAACTAAAATAGGTGTTCATTAATGGATAATGGATAATGGATAATGGATAATGGATAATTACCTCTCCCTAAAACGGATTGGATTGATACGGAGCGTGAAAATTTTTTCTTCTCTTGGTCGAGGGATGGCGAGGTCTCCTCGCCATCCCATCCTGACGGAATGCTCCGCAAACGACCGCTTGTTTCTCCTTTAAAGAAGAGGCTTTAAACCTTAATTATTCGGTAATTGCTTAGGCAAAATTAATTACCTAATTTGATTCCTTAGTAAAAATTATAAGATTTGCTTTTCAGTTTTAGAGTATGTGTAATTAATTTTGCATGACTACTTAATATACAAAATATAGATTGGAAATTTCCAAAATAATAAAATAATCTAGATACTTAGAAGCCTTACCTTCCCTTATTCCGACTCCTGACTGCTATAATTTTGTAGCCAACTTTTTCCCAATTTTTTATTAGAGGGTAGAAATGCAGGAGTCAAAAATACTAATCTTTTTGCTGACTTCATAACTTATAACGGTTTTCATTAATATAGAATACAATTGTCAGGACTGTAAATTATTAAACTTCAAACATACCTGGTTTTCTCTGTAGTCTACCTTTGTGAAAACCGCTATAATTTAAGCATTGCTAATTTTAGGTCTGAAATTCCTGAATCATATCAGTAAAAATCATTAATTAAGTGCAAATCATATCTATTTCCCATCCTTGGGTCGGAAACAACTCCTTTCTATCTTCTAACTCCTGACTACTAACCCTTGAATTCTAAATACCCTTATTTTTTCTTGCGACCTGCCGTTGCATCTACTAACTCTAATTCTGATAATCTAAATGTTACTAATTTATCCCAATTTCCTCCTTCAAATAATACAGCCGCTTTACCATCACTTACTCGTTGAACTTGTCCTTGAAAACCATAGTAAGTGTCACCAATATTCTTAACTCTAACTGCTACACCAGGTAAAATCATTATTGATACTCCCATCAAATATTTGCTAAATTGTACTTTACACTCATTGGAAGTTTTTTAATTGTAATTATTTTGGCATTTATGACTTTTTCTTATGCCAAGGCAACAACAGAAACTCTAGCAGCAATTTTTTGAGCGATCGCCCGTAATTCTTGAGCAGATACAGAACCCGGATCGCCTACCACAATAGGTATACCAGAATCTCCGCCCTCTCTCACAGGCATTTCCAAAGGAACCCCACCAAGCAGAGGTACCCCTAATTCTTGTGCTGTTCTTTCACCACCACCAGAGCCAAAAATATCATACTTTTTCTCTGGCATATCTGGAGGTACAAAATAACTCATATTTTCCACTATCCCCAAAACAGAAACTCCCAACTGCTGGAACATTTTTAAACCTTTGCGCGAATCAAGTAATGCCACAGTTTGAGGAGTCGTGACAATTACCACCCCAGACATAGGAACAGCTTGAGCTAATGTTAATTGAGCATCACCAGTACCAGGAGGTAAATCTACCAATAAATAATCTAATTCACCCCATTGCACTTGGTACAAAAATTGTCGGATAATTCCATTCAACATAGGACCACGCCAAATCACTGGTTGATCCTTATCAATCAGGAAAGCCATAGAAACCAACTTTACCCCATGATTAAAAGCAGGTTCCAATACTTCCCCAGATTCTCCTTGTTGTACCATAACTTGAGCATCTGCTAGACCCAACATAGTCGGATCGTTAGGGCCATAAATATCAGCATCAATCAAGCCAACCTTAGCACCCATTTGAGCCAAAGCCACAGCTACATTTACTGCCACTGTGCTTTTACCAACGCCACCTTTGCCACTAGAAATAGCAATAATATTTTTCACTCCACCAATACCTTGGCGATCGGGTATAGCTTTCTGTTGAGGAGTCTCTGCTGTAACATCTACTATAACCTCCTCAACTCCAGGTAATTGCTTGACAGCTTTTTGGCAGTCTTCTACGATGAACTCCCGTAATGGACAAGCTGGGGTTGTCAAAACCAAAGTAAACTTGACTTGCCCATCTACAACGTTAATATTACGAATCATGTTTAGTTCTACCAAACTCTTACGCAGTTCAGGGTCTTCTACTGGTCGCAATACATCTAAAATTGATTTAGTATCAGGTATATTGGACATTTGATTTTCCTCTAAAATTTTTCTTAAGTTTCTCTTAAGATTATATAGCTTTAAGGACTCAGCATTCAGCTAACTTCCTAATTAGGAACTGCGTTACAAGTAAAAACTTTCTAGGTAAAGGATTTCAATTGTATTAATTTCGTAACACTTTTTTGCAGTGCTATAGTTGCCACTTGTCAACTGATAGAAACATTTAAGTACCTACACAAAATTAATTACATATTATTGACCAAAATTATCAGGCAGTTTTTTGAGATAGTAGAGGAAGCTTTTGCAGCTTTCTTAAGCATCAATTTCAATCTATTCATTGATATTAATAAATTTCCAGATAATTTCAATGAGTTTATGCTTAGGTGAGTAACTTGGTAGCCAAAATATCTCTAAATTTTTCCCTTTCCACTCTTCTAATTTTTCGATCATTTTATCCCTCATCTGGATTGGTGCTTAGTCCATCACTACTATAGTAA
Source organism: Dapis brunnea BLCC-M229 (assembly GCF_050015995.1). Taxonomy (NCBI): domain Bacteria; kingdom Bacillati; phylum Cyanobacteriota; class Cyanophyceae; order Oscillatoriales; family Microcoleaceae; genus Dapis; species Dapis brunnea. The sequence continues at coordinate 12,731 of NZ_JBNHEP010000085.1, forward strand.
ATTTAGTTAAATGTTCACTATTCTTTATCTAAAAAATTAATTACAATTTGACTATCAATTATTCCCTGATGTATTGCATAATTTAATTCGTTTTTACATCCCATTAATCCCAGAACATTCATTCTTTTACTTTGGCAACTATTGAAAGTTATCCTTTCTGATTTTTCTTGTCATCTGTAAGGAATCTTTAGCTACGAATCGAAAATCCAGTTTCATCTAAGATATCTTAAATCTATCTCTCGTTTTTTAGCTTTGTGTTTCAGTTCTTCTAGTCTAGGTATTTTCTTTTATACCAATTTCATAAAATATTGCTACAGTGGCTTTGTTCTTAGGAGTTAGCAGTCAGGAGTTCATTAATGGATAATGGATAATTGATAATTACCTCGGGTTTTAACCGTTACGGAATTGAATATAAGGAATATTTTCTTTTTTCAAGAGGAGATTGGATATGGGGAGGAGACCTCGCCATCCCATCCTGACGGAATGCTCCGCTTTCCGACTGCTCTCTTGGTCGATTGGATATGCCGAGGTCTCCTCGGTATCCCATCCTACGGACTTCTCCGCAAACGACCGCTTTTTCCCTTATCCAAGGGGAGGCTTCAAGGCGCGAATTATTTAATTATTAATTCTTGAATTACCTATTTGTAAGAATTTATAATATTTATTGGTAGTCCTGCATGGTAATGGTGAGGATATATATTTTTTAATTTCTCCGACACTCCCCATCCCCCCATCTCCCCATCCCCCCATCTCCCCATCTCCCTACACTCCCGATGCTTCCTTTACCATTACTATGCACCACCACCTATTTATTTTTTTGAGAGTTAAACTGTTTCATTTTTGACTAAAAACAGTTTTATAATGTATAGCAATTATCAAAAAAATGTCAATAATTCATAGATTAAATCAAAATCATCAAACTATTATCTATGTTGTCTGTTACATAATCCCTAGAGATTTTGACCAATAAATAATACCAATGATCATGCATTAACGCTGTACTTAGCTGACACTTCAATTATTATACTTGTCGCTTTATATAGCAATGAGCGCTCACATATTTACATATTACTATTGTCTTTAAATGTAGCACGAGACTATACTACCTATTACCAATATTTTCACATATACTACATTAGTAACGATTTGTACCATGTAAACATACCAGCGCACGTTGCTATAACTAAAAAAAACTGGCAAACCCTTATCATGTAAAGATTTGAGCTATTCCTGATTGAAAACATCTGGAATTACTGGTGTTTCTTAATTTGAGCGATTTTTCCATCTATTTAGCGACAACTCTCTTAAGTAACTAACAGAACCAAATAAAATTTTTGATAATTACAAGTATCGTTAATGTTAATTATTTTTATGTTTACCGAATGATTAAGGTATAAAGCCTCCCCTTTAAAGGAGAAACAAGAAAAAATTTTCACCCTCCAGGTCAATCCTCTTCCTTTTAGGGAGAGGTAATTATCCATTATCCATTAATGAACAAATACTTAAGATTTAAAGGCTCTCATTTTAAGGAGAAAAAGTGGTCTAGGTATGGTCAGTAAACCTCTTTAAAGAGAGGTAATAATTAATTGTTAATTGTTAATTATTGAATTTTTCTCTACTTCCCTACTAAATAAAATGTAGAAAAGTTTTTGAGAAATGGTATAAGGTATCAACCCTCCCCTTAGCTGTGTCGCGAGCTGTCGCTCTACAAAGGGGATAAAAAAGGAAATTTGGGATTTTAAGCCTCTGGTTTCAGCGGTCGGTACTACGTTAATACTAACGACCCCAGGAGGCTAACTAAAATTACCTGCAACTAAGATGAGGACTACTATAGATGATACAGTTATAATCAATATATCCTCAATTGTTTTCTCTATCTACTAAGTAAATATACTCAAGAAAAACTTAGATAATCAGAAAATTGTAAGTAGATGATCGAGAGCATGATAGGATAAAAAGTCTGGAAAAGATTTAATTTTTAGCCAACTTCAAACATAGATTATAGTTATGGTAGTTTCTACTGAACCACAAAAAGCATCTTCATCTGTACCAGTGAGTAGTACACAAGAACGAGTCAGTGAATTTATGCAGACTCTACAAGATGAAATTTGTCAAGGACTAGAGAAATTAGACGGAGTTCAGAAATTTAAAGAAGACAGTTGGGAACGTCCAGGTGGTGGCGGAGGAAAATCCCGTGTAATTAGAGACGGTGGAGTTTTTGAACAAGGAGGAGTTAATTTCTCAGAAGTATGGGGAGATCGATTACCTCCAAGCATACTAACCCAAAGACCAGAAGCTGCAGGTCATGGTTTCTATGCAACAGGAACTTCCATGGTGCTACACCCTAGAAATCCTTATGTACCAACAGTGCATCTTAATTATCGCTATTTTGAAGCTGGACCTGTATGGTGGTTTGGTGGTGGTATAGATTTAACACCTTACTATCCCTACGCCGAAGATGCAGCTCACTTTCATCAAACTATTAAGGCAGCCTGTGACAAAAGCCATAAAGAGTATTATCCTGTATTTAAAAGATGGTGTGATGAGTATTTTTACTTAAAGCATCGTCAAGAAATGCGAGGTGTAGGAGGTATATTCTTTGATTATCAAGATGGTCAAGGAGAATTATATAAAGGGCCAGATAATCAAGGACCAGCAGCAACCTATAGTCAGGAGTTAGGAGTTCCTGAATCTCGCAGTTGGGAATCTTTATTTACATTTATACAAAATTGTGGTAAATCATTCTTACCAGCATATAAAACAATAGTAGAGCGACGGCAATCCATGGAATATGGAGATCGGGAACGCAATTTTCAGCTATACCGACGTGGTCGTTATGTTGAATTTAATCTAGTGTATGACAGAGGTACAATTTTTGGTTTGCAAACCAATGGTCGTACAGAGTCAATCTTGATGTCTTTACCACCTTTAGTCCGTTGGGAATATGGATATAACCCAGAACCCAATACACCAGAAGCTGAACTATATGAAGTATTCTTAAAACCTCATGATTGGGCTAACTGGAAACCAAATCATTAATTATTCTGAGTTAAACTACAGTTAGATGGGCAACCACCGCAAGTAATATCATCCCGAGGGAAGGGTCAGTGATTCAGATTGAGCAAAAAACCCACACAACTCAGGACGGCACAACAGTAATCGTCCTAGCACCAACTGGACGCTTGGATATCACAACAGCTTGGCAGTTTCGCCTCAAGTTGCAGGAATGTATCTCCAAACTAAGTCGTCATGTAGTGGTCAATTTAGGCCAGGTTAACTTTATTGATAGTTCTGGACTGACATCCCTGGTAGCAGGGATGCGAGATGCTGACAAAGTTAAAGGTAGCTTCCGTATTTGTAGCGTTCATCCAGAAGCTAAACTGGTATTCGAAGTAACCATGATGGATTCTGTGTTTGAGATTTTTGAAACAGAAGAAGAAGCTCTTAATTATGATGATGTCCGTGAAGGCAATAGAGCTTAAAAATTCTGAGGCAGAACGAGTCAATTTGATGGTAGAAATAAGACCTTGATAGTTAAACTAATACTTTTAAAGGACTATTATTTCTACCTTTGGTTTATCAATAGTATATCTTTTGGAAATCAATTCAGCTCTAGCAGCATAGACCTGTACTTTGGTGAAATACTCATTTAGTTGGACTAAGCTTTAAAGTCATAATTTAAAGTTTTGATTTGAATAGCTACCAACTATAAGCTACCGAACGCTATTTTTAGCAGCAAATTAGACTAGAAAAAAAGTCCTACTCAAAAAAAGCTATAAGGTTTGATTAATTTTTATTGCTCTAAATAACTCCTTCATGTTACTTGGTGTGTTTGTGGCTGAATCTTAATTGAGATCTAGCTATGGCGCGCAGTGAGAGCTACGCTCCGCGTTCCGCGTTTCTCGGCAGCGTTGAATTACGCTAGTTTTGCGAAGCAACAGCAAACGTCCGCGACATTCTCTGGACTGGATAACGCCGACTTTGCCAGGTAGAAACAGGACATAGAAGAGACTATCTATAGATAATCATAGATTTATATAGATAATTGTAGGTTCCTAAGAACGGTAAGCAATCCCAAAAAGCATTATCCTAATATCCAAGTTACAAAAATCTATCCATCATTTCTAAATTGACAGACAATTATATCAAGTAAAAACTCAACTATAGTGCTATATTATCTTTTGCTAGGATTAATAAAATACGCATAAGTACAGCGTTGAGGTAAATACTTCATATCGTAAAACCCACTCTGCTACTATATACTTAAAAACTTGTACAGTAGATAAGAAATCAAGAGCTAGGGATGGGATTATAGAACTAGAACACCAGGTGAATAATATTCGTACTGTTTCAGATACTAAGAAATCCTTTTATAACTTTCACACCCGTCCTATTAATTCGATATATAATCGGGTAGTTGAAGAGTTGCTAGTGGAAATGCACCTGATTTCCGTTAATACTAATTATAGCTATAACCCATTTTATGCTCTGGGTGTAGTTACAGCTTTTGACCGTTTTATGCAGGGATATTCTCCAGAGCAGGACAAAATTTCGATTTTTAATGCTTTGATTCAAGCACAAGAGGAAGATCCCAACAAATACCGTGCTGATGCTAAAGGATTAGAAGATATAGCTCGGCAAATGTCAGTATCGGATATGCTTTCGTGGATTTGTTTATCAAATAATATAGATAATACTCAACATTTGCAGGATTATTTAAGAGGTATTTCTGAGAACTCAAAATTTAGGTATAGTCGCTTATTTGCTATAGGTTTGTTTACTTTACTAGAAATAGTAGATACAGAGTTAATCAAGGAACAAGATAAGCGGACAGAAGCACTGAAGAAAGTTTGCCAAGCTTTAAACTTACTAGAAGAAAAGTTATTAAAGGATATAGATTTGTATCTTCGTAACTTGGAGAGAATAACTCAAGCTCGTAGCGCTATGAAAGATACTCTTGAAGCAGCGAAGAAAAAACGAGAACAACGTAGGTTAGAAAAAGATAAAATTTCTAGTACTGCCAATAATACTTCAGAAGATAGTGAATAAAGAATGTTATTAAGTTATTAAAGCTTAATAATTTGATTTTCTATTGTCATAAAACATTAGATTTTGAATTATTAATTGAGACAATTTTTCCTCAGAATAGGTAGAGGAAAATATTATAACATGATAGATAGAATAGCAAACTTTGATGAATATACAATTGTGAAAATTTTTATATCCTAAAGACTGATTTTATAGGTATAAAAAGTAAGTCAGACTATAGGAGTAGAGGATGTCAATTAAACATCTCTACTCATATTTTTTTGTTGAAAATCATCAATCGTTTACTTCTCAGAACTAATTTGATTTCTTTATCTAGATGAGGCAAGATGGATTAATTCTGAAATAAATTATGCTATTGTTCATAGTCTGTAGCTATAGATTTGAGCATGTCGCTCAGTTGTGAGGTGAAATCGGGTGAGCTGCCAAAAGCTGTAGGGTTAATTGGTTGTCGATTAATATTTTGTTCAATAGCTTCATTTACCTGTTGAGAAATCAAATCTTGAAGCTCTTCTTTAGCTTTAGACCTTTGAAACTGAGCACCCTCCTCAGTAGTAGCATATAAAGGAGGAAGTCTATTCAGAGCATAAGCTGCAATATCTCCCACATCAAGAGTTTTATCGCTTGTCGCTTCAATCTCTGCCACCCGTGCGATCGCCTCAGATAATACTAACTCTTCCATCACATTAATAAATTGTTTCCGAGGTAAAACAACTACTTCTCCTGTTAATAAAGCTCCCATTAAACGGTCAAGAGCCATATATTCCTCAATCGATAATTCAGAAGCCGTATTACAGATTCGTCCTACCTCTGCTTCCATAGAAGGTGTTAAATAACCATCTTGTAAAGCTTGTTCAACAATTTTTTCTATACTCATAAGTTTTGTGTAAGTTTATTGATAATAATTTTCCAATAAAATCTCTAGCTTAATAATTAGAATAAGATGATAAGTTCATCAAAGTCAATACAAATAACCACTTAATTATTCCAAGAATAATTAAACAAATTACAGATATTTTTATAAACAAAAATTCTGTATCAAAAATTTTTCCATAGTTTTGCTGTAATAACTAGAGAAAATCTATTCAATACCATTGAATCGCCAAGGAACCGGATCTACAGCTTGACCATGCACATATAATCCCCAGTGAAGATGAGGACCTGTAGATGCTCCTGTAGATCCTACAGCACCAATTTGCTGGCCAGCTTTCACCATATCACCCTCCCTGACATTAATACTACTCAAATGGATAAAAATACTGGTTACTCCTTGACCATGGTCAATACCCACAGTACTACCATGAATTTCAAAACCTTGAGATTCTAATCCTACTAGAGCAACACGACCAGCAGCAGGAGCTACGACAGGGGAGCCATTGTAATCTGCATAATCCACTCCACGATGATAATAGTTCTCAGCAAACTTCCCATTATAATATCTCCGCACTCCATAGACGGTACTAACTGGACCATTGTTAGGGCGCAGAAACGGACCATTCCAAAATTTCTCTGGGGTGACAAGTTGTTTAAATTCTCCTACTCTGTCAAATTCTAAGTCTGTTCCTTTAAGAGATTCTTTGTCAGGAGGTAGCCAAATAGATTGAGTGGGAAAAGAGGGACTTTGCAAATTCACGCTTAGATTCTGTATACCTGCTTCAGTAGTAACTTGAAGTTGTCGGAGACCAGATTTATCTAAGGGAGTGGTAGGCAACAGAGCACGAAACCTATTTTGTCCAATAGAAAATGAGGGGTAAGTTTTTCCATCCATATTAACGGTGGGAGTGGATAGCTTTCTGTTGGGTTGCTGAATCACAACAGATATAGTATCTCCGAGTTGTGGGTTAGTGGGAGTTACCTGTACAGTTTGACTGAGACCAGGTATGACAACGACCAAAACTGCTGTAACAGTAGCCAAGATTAAACTATGGATAAACTGCTTAAATTTAACTGATAAAAACATTAATTATTTATATTTGAGATTCTTCAGATCAATTAAATAAAAATTGAATTTTTTTATCCATATATTATACATCTCCGATAATTCATCCGAAACTACTATAAAGAGGTTGTTACCGAATAATTAATAATTAATAATTAATAGTTAATAATTAATAATTAAGAGTTGATAGTCAGTAATTATTCATTCAACAATTCACGCTTTGAAGCCTTCCCTTGGATAGGGGAAAAATCAAAAATTTTCCTTTGACTCAATCCTATCCGTTTTAAGAAGGGGTAATTATTAATTATTAATTGTATCGCCTGTCGCCGACATGAACATTGTTAATTGCTGAAATCTTAATTTCCGGAGAGTTATATTATCAAAGTTGGACTATTTTAGTCTCGATCGAGGAAACTATTGCTCACAGTTTGACAATTTTTAAATCATCAACTAATAAGGCATAACAAATTAACAGAAAATATCAAATAATTATCATTCTTGAACCAGAAAAAATAACCCATAATAAACTGTTAATCAAACTAATATTAAGACAGCCAGAATGCTTTATATAGGTGGATTATGGCGGATAACTTCCATTTAGGGTGAGTAACTATCAATAATTCGGGCATCATACTAATTAACTTTAAATCTGAATAATATGTCTCTCAACTCATCTGATAAATCAAGGGGTTAAAGTTACTAAAGGATTCGAGGATTTATTAATCTTTAATTATTGTGATTTAGCCTTGAATTCTCAGTCAATTTAATTATACCATTAAACCTATGGTCGAGAGTTATTAAATTTGGTCAAATATTTAGTAGCTCGTTAGTACAAATCAACGAAGATATTCGACATTATTTGACTAGAGCAATCCTAAATAGGTCGTAAAAATTCAAAAACTAGAAATCAACTTTGAAACTCTTACCCATTGACCATTGCCTCCATACCTATTCCCAAAAAGTGGCAAGATTTTTGACACAAATAAAATAGGATTGCTATATATACAACTATAATTTCTGTACAACTTTTACTATACCAAATCCGGTTATCATCTATCACGTTTTTTAAATTCCTCTCTAATCATCCCCCATCTCCCCAAAAGGATACTTTAGAAATTAGTAGGTTGGTAGAAGGTGAAAAGCTGTTTTAGTCAACTTTTGCTTTTTGCCTAACCCGTATCAGTATACTTGCTCACTAGCTGAGATTACTCAAATCCCTGCATCGACTAGGTATAACTATAACCAAGATTTACCCCCTACTTAATTAAAAAATTTAATGCTGAGAACTGAGAACTGAGAACTGAGAACTGAAATTACCACTACACTAATAGCTGAATTCTTACCTTGGAGTTAATATATCTTTACAATATCGTCATTTTTATAAAAATCCGTGCAAGAAGACTTCAGGTTAATTATAGACTTAGTATTAGTTCTAACAGCGGCAGCAGCAGGAGGAATATTCGCATCACTCCTGCGACAGCCAGCTTTATTAGGTTATCTACTAGGTGGGATTATTGTTGGACCAGCAGGATTTGGTTTAATTAAAGAACTTATTCAAGTAGAAACTTTAGCTCAATTAGGGGTAGCTTTTTTACTATTTGCTTTAGGAGTAGAATTTTCCCTAGCAGAATTGAAAAAAGTCCAAGCAATTAGCCTCGGTGGTGGTGGACTACAAATTATTTTTACCATTTTAGTCACAACATTAGTCTCTGTGGGTGTAGGTTGGGTATCCTTTCCAGTCCAAGGAGTATTTTTAGGAGCAATACTTTCCTTATCCTCAACAGCAGTGGTACTCAAATGTTTGATGGAGCGAAACGAAGCATCTACATCCCATGGTCAAGTAATGTTAGGAATTTTAGTCGTTCAAGACTTAGCTTTGGGACTAATGTTGGCTGTTTTACCAGCTTTAAACCAACCACCAGAAATTATTGGTATGGCAGTGGGGCGATCGCTTCTGGAAATTAGCCTCTTTGCTCTTAGTGCTATAGCAGCAGGAATTTGGGTAATTCCCTCCTTACTAAGATTTCTGGCAAAAACTGAAAGTAGGGAATTATTTCTACTGGGAGTTGTGGCGCTTTGTTTAGGAATAGCTCTGTTGACTGAATATTTAGGTTTTTCTATTGAAATGGGAGCTTTTGTAGCAGGTCTAATGATATCTGAAGTAGAATATGCTGACCAAACTCTAACTTATGTTGAACCTATTCGAGATATATTTGCAGCTCTCTTCTTTGTAGCGGTTGGGATGTTAATCGATCCATTTTTCCTGTGGAATCATCTAGAAATAATCCTGGGTTTAGTGTTTCTTGTTCTAGTAGGAAAATTTTTGATTGTTACTCCTATTGTTAGAATTTTTGGCTATCCTCTGAAAACAGCAATTTTGGCAGGTTTAGGTTTAGCTCAAATAGGAGAATTTTCTTTTGTACTTGCCAGTAAGGGACAAATATTAGGATTAGTTTCTCGTCGGGTATACTTATTAATATTGGGCACAACGGCTGTAACTTTAGTAATTACACCTTTTGTCCTGAAAATTGCCCCACAGTTGTTAAATTGGGCAGAAAATTTTTCTTGGTTACAAAGGTATCTCTATGAAACGACTCAACCTAATACAGCTATCTCAGTAGATTTACCTCTACAAAATCATGTTATAGTATGTGGTTATGGAAAAGTAGGACGTAACTTAGTACAACAACTGGAAAACCATGGTATTTCCTATTTGGTTATTGACCAGTCAGAAAGGGTGGCTCAAAAGTTGCGGGAAAAAGATATTCCTTATCTTTATGGTAATATTTGCTCTATGCACGTCTTGGAAAGAGCATGTGTGGATAGAGCACAAGCAATGGCGATCGCTATACCAGATTCCATGAGTACAAGACTTTGCCTGAAGCGGTCTCTAGAATTTGCCCCAGATTTGGATATAGTTGTTAAAGCTAACCGATATAAGGATATTGAATTGCTATATCAACTGGGAGCTAGGGAAGTAGTCGAACCAAATTTTGAAGCTAGTTTAGAACTTTCTAACCATCTATTGGTTGGTATGGGAATATCGGCAAAAGTTATTCAAAAGGAAATAGAAGAAATTCGTCAAAGTCATTATCAAGCATTGCGACCTGTAATTCCAAACCCAGAAATATCTAGGGAGTTAAAAGCAGCAATTCAAGACTTGAACAGCAAATGGTATTTTTTACCAGAAAATTCTCCTCTGACTGGTATGACTTTAGAGGAAACTAGCTTAAGAAGGTTGACAGGAGTTAGTTTAATGGCTATCCGCAGGGAAGAAGGAGAAGAAATTGATTATCCAGAAGGCCAGACAATATTAGATATTGGCGATAAACTTTTGTTGGTAGGGGAACCTTCAGAATTAGATAGTTTCGATCGCTTGGCAAGAGGAGAAATTGCTGTACCAAAGGAAAGTACATCCTGCCAATGGTTGATGTTAGCTGAGTTTAGTTATTTTGTGGGTAAAAAATTATCTGAGGTAGATTTATACAGTCAGTACGGAGTACAAATTCAAGCAATTCAACGAGAAGGAAAATTTATTCGATGGCCTCAAGGAGATACACACCTACAAATGGGCGATCGCTTACTTCTTTGTGGTGGTTTCCATGAACTTACTCAAATACGACAACTGACTATTCCCCAATCTAAGATATATCCTCAAAAACAAAAGTTAAGTACAACTAAATAATTAATAATTAATAATTAATAATTAATAATTAGGGCTTGCTGATTAAATATAAAATCATTGACAGATAAAGATAAGTGCCTTTTTAGGTCTTGAAAAAGTACCTGATTTTCAGCTATTCATGCTCAAAAAGTTAGTATTTATGGCGCATAGTTGGGCAAAAAAATTATTCCCCTACTCCCCTACTCCCTTACTCCTTAAAAAATACTTTGAATGAAGGTAAGCATTCAGCCTTCAGCTACTAATTCATTGCCTTTTGAGCAGGAATTAGTATTGAGAGATTTAAGGAAAATTAAAAGTATGTATAGGAAAAAAAATGACCTTGGTAAGGTAGAGTATATATTCATTATTTACGAAATAGCTAATGGCTGACCGCTAATAGCTGAATGCTTACGGATGAAGAGACTTTAAACCTTACTTTTTCGTTAAGTAAGGGGAAATGTTTTTCTAACTGTTCTCTGTTTCCTGCTATACTATAGGCTGAATAATATTGAAGAGTTAATGAGTGTGTAATTAATGAAGGTCTAACTACTTATTAATATACAACTACCTTGGAGGAGTTACTACAGCTATATAGCAATCCGCGCATTGGTTGTGAAAATTTTTATAATAGTTAATTTGATCTGAGAATCCTGAAAATTATGACTCCTGACTTCTGATTCCTAACTGACACCAAAATATTACAAATTAAATAGGATTGCTATGGAATTAAATAGTTTAAAATATTTAAGTTGATAAATTTTGAATTGTGTCAATCATCATTAGTTTTTTGGTTTGAGATAAACAATGGATTGTCGCCAAATTAGAATTGGTAAATCATACTGATCTAAAAGGCAGATACAATTTTGGTCTTGCCAGAAAACTTTTCCTACATGAAGGTCGTTAGTAATTAGTTTCATTTCTACTTCTTTTTTCTCTTTGATATAGGTTTGAATTTGGCGGGTACTTGGCAAACTGGTATCAAAATCAGACATAATTACTATTTAATATATTTCCTGTTAGAGTAAATTTTTACCGAATTATTGGAGGATAATAATGACAATATCATTTACTAAATATCATGGTTTGGGCAACGATTTTATTTTGATTGATAATCGCCACCAATCACAGCCTATACTAACACCAGAACAAGCAATAAAATTGTGCGATCGCAATTTTGGTATTGGTGCAGATGGTGTAATTTTTGCCCTACCAGGAGAAGAGCAAGCTGATTATACCATGAGAATTTTCAATTCTGATGGTTCGGAACCAGAAATGTGTGGAAATGGGATTAGATGTTTAGCTAAGTTTATAGCAGAACTAGAAAATAATAATAAGACTAAATATAATATTTGTACTGGCGCTGGTCTGATTGTTCCAGAATTACAAGTTGATGGTCAAGTAACAGTTGATATGGGACAACCAAGACTATTGGCATCGGAAATACCGACAACTTTAAGTAATCCTGATGAAAAAGTTGTGGCTCAATCTCTAGAAGTAGCTGGAAAGTCTTGGTCTGTTACCTGTGTGAGCATGGGCAACCCCCACTGCATAACTTTCGTAGAAGATGTTAGTGCTATAGATTTAGCAAAAATAGGTCCTGAGTTTGAACATCACCCAGTATTTCCAGAACGTACTAATACAGAATTTATTCAAGTTATTAGCCCAAAATATGTAAAAATGCGAGTATGGGAAAGAGGAGCTGGTGCAACACTAGCTTGTGGTACGGGTGCTTGTGCGTCAGTGGTCGCAGGGGTTTTAACTCAAAACAACGAGCGCTTAGTTACAGTAGAGTTACCTGGAGGTTGTTTAGACATTGAATGGTCAACTACAGACCAAAAAATTTATATGACTGGACCAGCAGAAAAAGTATTTACAGGAGTTATTGATGAATCAGTAATTAATTAATAAAATGGCAGATATTTTTAACTGTTGAAATTTATTTTTTTTTCACCATTGACAAATTAGTTTTGGATTTTAATAAACAAGGAATAGTTCAACAATTAATAATTAATAATTAATAATTAATAATTACCTCTTCTGATAACAGATAGGATTGGCTAAAAGGATTTTTTTTCTTTTTTATCCATGAATGGAGAGGCTTTATACCTTAATTTTTCGGTAAAGAGAAAGAAAATGCTGTACCTCATTAATATGAAAACCGCTATATATATTTGCTTGATGTTCATCAAGTTGATTAAAACTTTATAAAAACAGTGCTTTTGGTAAAGATTTGATGAAGATTGTTGCATCTGTAAAGATATAAGTTTATCACAGGTTTTACTTATAGCTATAGTTGAAATATAAATTTTCACCATAGTGTTTCAATTATGAATAAAACTTTAGTATCAAAAATAAAGTATTCTATTTTAAACACTTAGATTGAGATTAGGATTTCTAATAATTTTAACTTTATAACTTTTAACTTAACAATAGAGGTAGATTCATGGGGGGAGGTATTTATTTAATTCAGGACAACGACCAACTTGTGGAAATGACTGAACAAGCTTATGATTCCGAAGATCAACTACAAGAATTTCTGGAAACTTATCCTAATCTCTTAGCAGGAGATGATATAGATAGAGGTATCCCAAGACGATGGTTATTAATTTCACGGGAAATAGCAACATCAAAAGAAGAAGAGATGACTCAGGAATGGGCGTTATCTCATTTGTTTCTCGATCAAGAAGCAATTCCGACATTAGTAGAAGTCAAACCAACTCATAATACAGAAGCTCGCCAGAAAGTGGTAGGTCAAATGATTGATTATGCTGCTAATGCAGGAATTTATTGGCCTCTGGAATCAATTATTGCTAAGTTTGAAGTTAATTGCCGAGAAAATGGTCGCGACCCAGAACAAGTATTTGAAGAATTTCTGGGTCAAGATGCTAATGAGGAAAAATTTTGGCAGAAAGTTAAAACCAATCTACAAGCAGGAAAAATTCGTTTAGTATTTGTGGCAGAGGATATTCCAGCGGAACTACGAAGGATAGTGGAATTTCTCAACGAACAGATGGACCCAGTAGAAATTTTAGCACTAGAAATTAAACAGTATGTTAGTCAAGAAGGTTTAAGAACTTTAGTTCCTAGAGTAATTGGTCAAACTACAGAAGCACAACTGAAAAAATCAAGCACGACTCGCGAAAGGAGGAGATGGGATGAGGTATCTTTCTTTCCAGAGTTTAAAACGAGATGGGGTGCTGATGAAGCTTCAATAGTTGTAAAAATTCATAACTGGGCTAAAAATCAAGAACCTTTAGTGAAAATTCAGTGGGGTACGGGAGATGTTTATGGTGGTTTTGCAGCAATAGTTAATCAAGCAGGGAAAAAAAATTTAGAGTTATTTAGTATTGATATTTCTGGTCGTCTGGAAATTTACTCTAATAATTATAGTTGTCAACCTCCATTTAATAGTGATACTAAATGGTTAGAGTTGAGGTCTAAATTTAGTTCTATTGGTTTAGCTTTACCAAGAAATGCTGAGGAGTTCAGAACGCCTAGTTTGCGTTTATCAACATTAGAAGATGATTCAGCATTACAGCAAGTAATGGAAATTTTTCATTGGATTATTGAAGAGTTTAATCAAGGTTAATTCAGTTATTAGTCTAAAAGAGGGAATAGGGAATAGGGGGATGTAATTGATTATGTCTGTGAGTTATTAGTTATCAGTTAGCTTTCAGGGAAGGAGTTTCATTTTTCATGTCGCGTAGCGAAACATTACCTCCAGAAAGAGAGTTTTCATAATTAGTAGACTACAGTAGGGATGTTCCATGAAAGATAGCTAAAAGGTTTTGGCTGTGAATACATGGTTCATCAATCTAAAAAGCACTGTATTTCTTTAGTTATAAATAACGTTAATTGTGAAAAAAATAAATGTTTAGGGATTTAGTAAGCAAACCCCTACAGTAAATTTATTTTTGATTACCGAAAAATTAATAATTATTAATTAAATAATTCGCGCCTTGAAGCCTCCCCTTGGATAGGGGAAAACAAAGAAAATATTCCTTATATTCAATTCCCGAACGGTTTTAACCTTCTTGTAATTATAAATTATCAATTATCCATTATCCATTAATGAAATATAACCCATTTAGTATCTTTTACATTAATTTTCCTTTCTACAACATTTGCTCTGAGCTAAGAAAAAATACTTTCGGTTGAATAAAAAGTCATGTGTATAGGCGAACAACCGCTGATAATTATTATGGTATCACAAAAATTGTGAGGATGCAACCGAAAATCCTTTGACGTGCGATTTTTTTGTGGGAAGCTCTAGAAGATGAAAAGAAAATATTTTTGGTATTGCTCCTGGGAAAATTCCTGAATATTTTGACTTTCTCTTAGCCAGGAATTTTAGTTGAATAAAAAGTCATATGCATAGGCGAACAACCCCAGATGATTTTTATGGTATCACAAAAATTGTGAGGATGCAACCGAAAATCCTTTGACGCTGAAATTTTTTTCATTAGGTCTCAGAGAATGAAGATATTTGTGATTTTCCACTAGGGAAGTATAGATGGAAAGATTTAATGATGGGAAAAATCTGATTCTAATCTTAACTAACTATCAGCTAAAAGCTGATGGTTGATACTGACAAGTAACCGCTGAATGCTTACAAATGCTGACTACTGAGAGCTAGCATTTTTAAAAGAAAGGGAGCATTTTTCAATCTTTTATCTTTTTCTTGTATTGCCTCTATTCCACTCCCTCCCGACTCGTAATACCATTTCTCAAAAATTTTTCTACATTTGATTGAAGTAGGGGAGTAGGGGAGTCGGGAAGTAGGGGAGTGAGGGGAGTCGGGAAGTGAGGGTAGGGACGTTGCATGCAACGTCCGTACAAAACAAGAATAATTAATTTCAAATTAGCTAAAATTAACAAGAAAGTAATTCAACTGAGCTAATTACTTAATAGTTGAAGTTTTATCCAAGTATAGCGTTAGTTTTGGAAATTGCTATAATTCAAAAATTTCTACGCGGGTCAAAAATACCAAATGGCTTCTATATACTTATTATTTTTTTTGAGGTTATTTGTTATGTTAATAATATCAAACTATCTAAGTGTAAATAAGTGAAACATAATTATGTCTGATTCTCTTGTTGGTGAAATTATTGGTGGTAGGTATGATATTCAAGCAAAACTGGGAGAAGGTGGAAGTAGTATTGTTTATTTTGCTAAAAAATTAAATACTAATGAACGTTACGCTATCAAAACTATTTCTACGGATGAAGAAAATGCAATTAAATTGTTAGAAAGAGAAATTGATACTTTAAAACGTCTTAATCATCCTCATATTGTAAAGTTTATAGATTATGGTTATGAAGAGCGTCATAAATTGGTTTATTTAGTATTGGAATATTTAGATGGTGAAGATATTAAAAGTTATTTTGATAGTGGGATTGATTTAAAGACAAAGTTGAGTTTATTTTTGGAGGTTATTGATGGAATTAGTCATGCTCATGGAAAGAATATTGTTCATCGGGATATTAAGCCAGATAATATTAAGGTGGTAGATATTGATGAGAAACCCCAAGCAAAAGTTTTAGATTTTGGCATAGCTATTATTACTACTACTGTTTTAACAAATACGATTAGAAGTTATCATACACCTTTGTTTTCTGCGCCGGAGCAAATTAATCTTGAGGGAGTTTCTAGAGATTCGGATGTTTATTCTTTGGGGATGACTTTTTTATATTTATTATCAACTCAGTCGGAGCGAATTAATTTTCAAGATGAAAGGGATAAAAGTATTCTTTATGAGTCTGTTGAATTAGCTTTGGATGGTTATGAAAATTATCAAAGTTTAATAGAAGGTTTGAAAATTGCGACGAATATAGACCGTAAAAAACGCCCTAAGCTTGATGTTTTGAGAAAAGTTATTGCAGATTTTTTAGAGATATTATCTGAAACCAAAAATATAGTATTTAGGGTGACTCCTGGATTTAGAGAAAAAGTAGATAAAAGCAATAATTATCAAGGAGAGGGTTTAAGAGTTAAAAAACATATTGAGTCAGAGTTAAAAGCTAATTCAGGAATCTTATATATTAAAAAACATATTCAAAAGAATCCGCAGGAAGAAAAAGAAAATAGGCTGAAGGTAGAAATTTGCCTAGAAACTTTAGCTAAAATTTACCAAGGTTTTATTGAGTTAGAGACTGTTTGTAAAATAAGTATTAAGAGAACATGCGAGTGACTAAAATCTAAAAGCGGTAATACTTCAAGAGATTGAAATTTGGTAGGTAGAGAAGTATTCAGTACATATATTCCTAGATTTTTAAGCGACAAATATTTGTCTTGATTTCTTCCTCCTTATTCCCTATTCCCTATTCCCTATTCCCTGTTCCCTGTTCCCTGTTCCCTGTTCCCTGTTCCCTATCTCCTTTTTATATTTCCTTTACAAACAATCTCTTAGAGGAACCTGATTATATTGTTATTTATAAAGAGCTAATATCTGTCGCTCCTCAGACACAAGAAATAATTGTTGAAAATGGAGTGGAAATCAAAGTATATCCTATTGTTGAAATAGATTCTAATTTAAGGCGAAGGAGCGATATAACTGACTTGATATACAAAATTTGGGAGAAAGAGGAAGAGGTTAAAAATGAAATAGAAAATAATCGAGCATTAGCAGCAACTTTTGAACAATGGCAAGCTGTAATTGATATTGAAAAAGAGATTATTCAAGAGCAAAAATCAATTTTTCAATATCAGCAAAAAATTTATGACCAGCAAAAAGAAATTGTAATTTTAACTTTAACTAAACCTATCTCTATTGAAGATTTGGAAAAAATTACATCCCCTCCATTATCTGTAACTATTTCGACAAAAAAATCATCTTCTTCTAGTCGAAAAAAACTAAAACAGTTGCCTATTGGAAAGATTACTGGTGGGGAAAAATCTAGTAATGGAGAGTTAATTGAAAAACTACATATTAGTATTGGAGATTTTTGCCCTGATGAAATTATTGCGTCTA
The DNA here is from genome assembly GCF_050015995.1 of Dapis brunnea BLCC-M229. NCBI lineage: Bacteria > Bacillati > Cyanobacteriota > Cyanophyceae > Oscillatoriales > Microcoleaceae > Dapis > Dapis brunnea. The sequence goes on from NZ_JBNHEP010000085.1 coordinate 30,350, forward strand.
TATCGGATACAGGAAAAATTGAAACAGATTTACAAAAAGAAGAATCTGAAATTGAGAAAAGACGTAAAGCTTTAAGAGAGATTAGATATGGTGATTCAGAAAATCCAGAATTATGTCAGGTTATTGTTAATCCTTCTGATGTTAAGTTAATTGAGCCTATATCAATTAATCATAATAAATTTTTTAATCAACAATTAGATGAGTCACAAAAAAAGGCTGTATGTAAAGCTTTAGCTACTGAGGAAATATTTTTAATTCAGGGACCTCCGGGAACTGGAAAAACTTCTGTGATTACAGAAATTATTCGGCAAATTCTCAAGCAATATCCTAATGATAAAATTTTGATTTCTTCTCAGTCTAATGTGGCAGTGGATAATGTTTTGACGAGAATTTATGGTGTGGAAGGTGAAGAAATTAAGTGTATTAGAATTGGTAGAGAAGAAAAAATAGAGGAAAGTGCTAAACAGTTTGAAGTAGGGAAGGCTATTATTAATTGGCAAAAATATATTAGTGAAAAATCTGTTGTTTATTGGCAGGAGTATCAGGATAAAAATGAGCAACTTTTATCAGGGGTGAAAAAGATTTCTGAGCTAGAAGAGATTAAAAGTAGAAATCAAGAGTTGAAAAGTTTGGCTGCGAAATTAACAAAAATAATTGCTAGAGTTAATTCTGAATTGGTTATTGAACCAGAGAATTCAGCATCTATAGCATTTTCGGATATTGCCTTGGAGCTAATTTATGAAAAGCTAGAGTTGGAACGAAAAATATTAGAATCTATAGAAAAATATAGCGATAAGTTTGGCATCGAATATCCAGAACAAAAACAACTTTCAATTTGGATAGATAGAGAGTCAAAATTTTTAGAGAGTCTTCTGGGGGATAATCAAGAAAATTATCATAATTTCATTAATTTACAGAAGTTAAATAAAGAATGGAATGAAAAATTGCAGAGAAAACAACAAGATTTGATGTCTATATTTATAGATGAAATAAATGTTGTAGGGGCAACCTGTTTAGGTGTAGCGAGATTTAAAGACCGTAATTTTGACTGGGTAATAATTGATGAAGCTGCTCGCTCGACTGCACCGGAAAGTTTTGTTCCAATGTCGAAAGGAAAGAAAATTATTTTAGTGGGAGACCATCAACAGTTACCGCCAATTATTGATAAGGAAGTTCAGGAAAAAGCGTGGAATGAACAACAGATTGAAAAAAGAATTCTGGAGATAAGTTTGTTTGAGTATCTTTATGAAAAATTGCCGGATAATAATAAGATAACTCTAACTAATCAATATAGAATGCACCCAGATCTTGGTAATTTAGTTAGCGAATTATTTTACGAAGGTACGGTAAAAAGTGAATCTGTTAATCTTGAGGAAAAACAACATGGTTTAACAGAATTGAAGAACAGTATTTATTGGATATCTACTAGCGATGTTCCACGGGAAAAATCTCAAGAAAAACCAGCAGGAAAAAGTTTCACTAATATTTATGAGGCTAAAGTTATTAGGGGAGTTTTGGCAGACATTCAAAAAAATTGTGAGTCGAATAATTTATCAAAAGAGGTTGGTGTTATTTCCGCTTATCGTTCACAAGTTGGTATTTTAGAATCGACTATTGCTCCTAATAATAAGCAGTTGTGGAAAAATCTACATATTGTGATTCACACAGTTGATGCTTTTCAAGGTGGAGAAAAGGATATTATTATTTATGATTTAGTTAGGAGTAATTATAAGAAAATATTGGGTTTTACTTCCGACTATCGGAGATTAAATGTGGCTTTATCTCGTGCGAGACAGTTATTAATTATAGTAGGCAATGATAATATGGCTTATGAAGGAAAAACTCCTCGCAATATTCCTAATCAGTTTAAAGATTTAATCGAATATATTGATAGTAGTAAAGTTTGCTCTCGACTTAAGTCTGGTAAATTTGTAGAATAAAATATTGCTTATTACGACGAAATCTTGAGATGGGTTGGGAGACCAAACCCTGACAGATGAAAATTTGGAAAAATTCGGGAAAATGTAGTGATTAATCAAATTATTACGACGAAATCTTGAGATGGGTTTGGAGACCAAAC